>NZ_JBJZOU010000016.1:0-187539 GCF_057808395.1 Serratia sp. TSO36
CTCGCCGCTGGCGCGCACGAAGTAGGTGGCGTTGGGGTGCCGCACCAGCAGCTTGCCGATATCCAGCCTGCTCTCGACATAGTCCTGCGCCGGGGAAGGAAAGCCGCAGGCCACGCGATCGGCAAACAGCGGTAACGTCAGGGGTTCAGCTGGTGAAAAAGCATACAACCTTGAATTGCTCAGCATAATCATAACCAAACTGTATATTTATACAGTAAGGCATAAACAAAACGCGAACGCGTGCAACCTCCAATCCCCCTGCAGATCGCGCTTTGCCGCGTAATATAATAATTTTCTGAGCGATTTTTTTTTACGCCTGCTAAGCGTTTCACCGCCCCTTGCACACACGTTATCCACTAAAACTGTGGATAACCTGCAGGGGGCGCCGGCAGACGTCATTCCCTGCGCGAGCGGGATCAGAATCCTGTATAATCCCCACACCTGCTAATAAGAATTCATCCCCGTCGGCGCCTCGTCACCGACGGTCACGAGAACGTTATGAACAAGCACCTGCTCCTCGCAGAAACCGACGATATCAAACAGGAATGCCTGTCGCGCCACGCGGTCTGGCAGCGCAACGATCTGGCCCAGGCGCAACAGGATTGGCTGGCGGAAGAAGTGCCGGTCGCCCTGGTGTACAACGGCATTTCCCACGTGGTGATGATGGCGACGCCGAAAGATCTGGCGGCCTTCGCCATCGGTTTTTCGCTG
This sequence comes from Serratia sp. TSO36, assembly GCF_057808395.1. Classification (NCBI taxonomy): domain Bacteria; kingdom Pseudomonadati; phylum Pseudomonadota; class Gammaproteobacteria; order Enterobacterales; family Yersiniaceae; genus Serratia; species Serratia sp. TSO36. The sequence continues at coordinate 712 of NZ_JBJZOU010000016.1, forward strand.
TCCGAAGGCATCATCGCCTCCCCCGACGATATCTACGACATCCGCCAGCAACCGGCCTGCAACGGCATTGAAGTGCATGTGGAACTCTCGAGCCGCCGTTTTATGCAGCTGAAAGAGAAGCGCCGCAGCCTGGCCGGCCGCACCGGCTGCGGTGTCTGCGGGGTGGAACAACTGCAGGAGGTCGCCCAGCCCATCGCGCCGCTGCCCTTCACGCAGCGCTTCGATTTGGCCCTGCTCGACCGGGCGTTGGCGCAGCTGCAGGAGGTGCAAACGGTGGGAAAACTGACCGGCTGCACCCACGCGGCGGCCTGGATCCAGCCGGATGGCGCGCTCAGCGGCGGGTGTGAAGACGTCGGCCGCCACGTGGCGCTCGACAAGCTGCTGGGCTACCGCAGCCAACAGGCGTGGCTGCAAGGGGCGGCGCTGGTGTCGAGCCGCGCCAGCTATGAAATGGTGCAAAAATCCGCCATGTGCGGCGTCGAGATCCTGTTCGCCGTTTCCGCCGCCACCCGCCTGGCGGTCGAGGTGGCCGAGCGCAGCAACCTGACGCTGGTGGGCTTCAGCAAGCCAGGGCGCGCCACCGTCTATACGCACCCGCAGCGGCTCTGGCAATCGACGACGGTGGCCTAACGCCGCCGGATAAGAATCGACTATTCTCAATAGCAGGACACCAGGAAGCACCCACGTCATGATAATTCGCCCGAACCAGAACTGGTTTTTTCGCCTGTTCGCCTGGCACGGTTCCGTGCTGTCAAAGATCACCTTTCGCCTGTCGCTGAACGTGCTGATGTCGATAGTGGCGGTGATCAGCTATCAATGGTACGAACAGCTCGGCGTGCATTTGACCATCGCGCCGTTCAGCCTGCTGGGCATCGCCATCGCGATTTTTCTCGGCTTTCGCAATAACGCCGGCTACAGCCGCTTTGTCGAAGCGCGCAACCTGTGGGGCTCGCTGCTGATTACCGAGCGCTCCCTGCTGCGCCAGATCAAAAGCCTGCTGCCGGACGAACCGGCGGTGCACCAGAAGGTCGCCAAGCTGCTGATCGCCTTCAGCTGGAGCCTGAAGCATCAGCTGCGCGCCACCGATCCGACCGCCGATCTGTACCACAACCTCAGCAGCAAAGAGCTGGCCGAAGTGATCGCCAGCCCGATGCCGACCAACCGCATCCTGCTGATGCTGGGCCAGGAGATCGGCAAGCTGCGCCGACGGGGGCTGCTGAGCGACATCACCTTCGAGCTGCTCGACAACAAGCTGAGCGAGCTGTCCCACGCCCTCGGCGGCTGTGAACGGCTCGCCAGCACGCCGGTGCCGTTCGCCTATACCCTGATCCTGCAGCGCACCGTTTACCTGTTCTGCAGCCTGTTGCCTTTTGCCCTGGTGACCGATCTGCATTACATGACACCGTTTGTTTCGGTGTTCATTTCCTATACCTTCTTATCCTGGGACTCACTGGCCGAAGAGCTGGAAGATCCGTTCGGCGTGTCGGCCAACCATCTGCCGTTAAACGCCATCTGCAACACCATCGAGCGCAACCTGCTGGAAATGAACGACCAAAGCCCGCTGCCGCCGCCGATGAAACCCGACGAGCACTTTAATTTGATCTGATCGATTTCACCCGAACACACTGGAGCCGAATGCAATGAATGCAAATAACAATCCGCCGCAAGCCGTATTCACGCCGGTAACGCGCCATGCCATCTTCATCGTCGCCACCCTGTCGCCCGTTCCCGCCCATCTGGCGGCGGTGCGCGCCTGGTGCGGCGACATCGCCGCCGTGGTGCGTTCGGTCGGCAAACGCGCGCCGGCGGGCAACCTCACCTGCGTTTGCGGCTTCGGCTCCGAAGCCTGGGATACGCTGTTTGGCGCCCCGCGCCCTCGCCAGCTGCATCCGTTCAGCCCGATCGGCAGCGGGGAACGCGTCGCCGTCGCCACGCCCGGCGACATCCTGCTGCATATCCGCGCCGATGAAATGGATCTGTGTTTCGAACTGGCCTCGCAGCTGGTCGGCAAGCTCGGCGATGCCGTGACGGTGGTCGAAGAGGTGCACGGCTTCCGTTACTTCGATCAGCGCGCCATGATCGGCTTCGTCGACGGCACGGAGAACCCGGAGGGGCACGAAGCCTTCGACTACACGGTGATCGGCGACGAAGACGCGGCGTTCAGCGGCGGCAGCTATGTGCTGGTGCAAAAATACCTGCACGATATGCAGGGCTGGAATTCGCTCAGCGTGGAAACGCAGGAGAAGATCATCGGCCGCCATAAGCAGTCCAACATCGAACTGGATGAAGCGGTCAAACCGTCGTCATCGCACAGTTCGCTGACCACCATCACCGACGAGCAAGGCAACGAGGTGAAAATTCTGCGCGACAACATGCCGTTCGGCCGCCCCGGCCTGCGCGAATTCGGCACCTACTTTATCGGCTATGCGCGCTCCCCGCAGCCGATCGAGCAGATGCTGGAAAACATGTTTATCGGCCGCCCGGCCGGCAACTACGATCGGCTGCTCGATTTTAGCCACGCGGTGACCGGCACCCTGTTCTTCGTGCCGTCCGCCCCGCTGCTGGAAGCGCTGGCCGATCGCAGCGGCGCCGAACTGCACTGATTTTGCCTGGGCGCAGGGCCGCAGCGATCAACCTTTGGTTATCCTGCAGCCCTGCGCATCGATCACCGGCTCCCCATCCTCTTTGCTGAAAGCCCCGCGCTGCGGATCCGGCAGAATATCCAACACCGCCTCCGACGGCCGGCACAGGCGCGTGCCGAGCGGTGTCACCACAATGGGCCGATTGATCAAAATCGGCTGTTGCAGCATGAAGTCAATCAGTTGCTCATCGTTCCAGCCGGTCTCATCCAGTTTCAGCTCGGCGTAAGGCTCGACGTTTTTACGCAGCAGCGCGCGTGGCGTCATCCCCATTTCGGCCAGCAGCGCAATCAACCGTTCACGGCTGGGCGGTGTTTCCAGATACAAAATCACCTCCGGCTCAACGCCGCTGTTGCGGATCAGCGCCAACGTATTGCGCGACGTGCCGCAAGCCGGGTTGTGATAAATCTTGATACTGCTCATGACGGTTTCTCCTATCAGGATCAAACGGACAGCCGCAGCGCCAGCGCAGCCAAGGTGACGAACAGGATCGGCAGCGTCATCACCAACCCCACGCGAAAATAATAGCCCCAGGTAATGACGATGTTCTTCCTTGCCAACACATGCAGCCACAGCAACGTGGCCAGGCTGCCGATCGGGGTGATTTTGGGGCCGAGATCGCTGCCGATGACGTTGGCGTAAATCATCGCCTGCTTGATGACGCCTTCCGCGCCGCTGCCGTCGATTGACAACGCCCCCACCAGCACCGTCGGCATATTATTCATGACGGAAGAGAGAAACGCGCTCAGGAAGCCGGTGCCGAGCGTCGCCGCCCACAGCCCCTGCCGCGCCAGCGCGTCCAACACGCCGGAAAGCAGCTCGGTCAAGCCGGCGTTGCGCAGCCCGTAGACCACCAGATACATGCCCAGCGAGAAAATCACGATCTGCCAGGGTGCCCCGCGCAGCACTTTGCCGGTGTCGATCGCGCGCCCACGTTTCGCCACCGCCAGCAGAACCAGCGCGCCGCAGGCAGCGACCAAACTTACCGGCACGCCGAGCGGCTCCAGAGCGAAGAAGCCAATCAGCAACAGCGCCAATACCGCCCAGCCGGCTCGGAAAGTCGCACGATCGCGAATCGCTTCTTGGGGTATCGGTAAACGCGTCAACGCGTAGCGCCGCGGAATATCCTTGCGAAAGAACAGATGCAACATCACCAGGGTCGCCGCCACGGCGGCAAGGTTGACCGGCACCATCACCGCCGCATACTCCGTAAAGCCCAGCCGGAAGAAATCCGCCGAAACGATATTCACCAGATTGGACACCACCAGCGGCAGGCTGGCGGCATCGGCGATAAAGCCCGCCGCCATCACGAAAGCCAGTACCGCCGCAGGGCGAAAGCCGAGCGCCGACAGCATGGCGATCACGATCGGCGTAAGGATTAACGCGGCGCCGTCGTTCGCAAACAGCGCCGCCACCACGGCCCCCAGCAGCAGCATGTAGGTAAACAGCCATCGGCCTTTGCCGTTGCCCCAGCGCGCGACGTGCAGAGCAGTCCAGGCAAAGAAGCCGCTCTCATCCAGCAGCAGGCTGATGATGATGACGGCGATAAAGGTCGCGGTCGCATTCCAGACTATCTGCCACACCACGGGAATATCGCCGACGTGCACCACGCCGCTCAGTAATGCCAATCCCGCGCCGAACGCCGCGCTCCAGCCAATGCCCAGCCCTCTCGGTTGCCAGATAACCAAGGCCAACGTCAGAATAAAGATCGCTCCTGCCACTATCATCGCCGTCTCACCGTCTCTTCACATTTACATATTCGATTTTTCAGATGTGTTTGCGCAAATTTTTTTTACCGTTACGGGCAGCCTTTCGCTACGCGTTGCGCCAACTCCATCATCTGTTCTGGCCGACACTGATAAGCCTGCTCAATAATCCCCGCCGCCCAAGCCGGCATATGCGGCGACAGGCGATAATATATCCACTTGCCATCGCGCCGATCGAGCAACAGCCCGCTTTCACGCAGCATCGCCAAATGCCTTGAGATTTTGGGTTGCGGCAGCGCCAATGCGCCCGACAACTCGCACACGCACAGCTCGCCGGCGTGGCGCAGCAACAGCACCAGCGTCAGACGCGTCTCGTCCGACAGGTTTTTAAACAGCTTCAGCGGCGTCAATGACGTCATGTCGCACTCCCGTTAACCTTATCGTCTCCGCAAATCGCTCATGAAGATACCATTTTCATATTCGGAAAAACAAATATAAAACACAAAACGTTGTCCCCCTCGCCGAGGCATATACTTATCTTTATGCTGTTCTTGCAGGAAGGAGGCACCATGCCGCTCACATTCAAACGTTCGGAAAGGCTCTCCATCGGCACCGAAATAGAGCTGCAGCTGGTCGATGACAAGCACTACGATCTTACGGATCGGGCCGACCGGGTGGTCAGCGCGGTCGGCGACCGCCGGCGCGTCAAACATGAGCTCACCAAATCGATGGTGGAGCTGAACAGCTCGGTGCACCGCGATCTCGATGAGCTGCACGCCGAGCTGCGCGCCCTGACCCATACCGTCCGGCGCAGCGCGCAGCGCCTGGGCTGTGACGTCTGCGGCGGCGGCCGCCATCTGAGCAACGACTGGCGCAAGCAGGTCATCAGCGACAACGCGCGCTACAGGCAGCTGGCCAGCCGCTTTGGCTATCTTTCCAAGCTGGCCTGCGTGTTCGGCCAACACATCCACCTCGGCGTCAACGACGGGGACGAAGCGATGTATCTGTGCCATGCGCTGACGCCCTACTTTCCGCAGCTGATCGCGCTCAGCGCATCGTCACCGCTGTACCAGGGCGTCGATACGCGCTTTGCCAGCTCCCGTTTCAGCGCGCAGAATTCCTTCCCCAACTACGGATGCCTGGAACACATCTACAGCTGGCGCGAATTCAACGCCTACTACGAACGGCTGAACGCCGCCGGCGTGATTGAAAGCATCAAGGATATTTACTGGGATGCGCGGCCCAAACCGGAGCTGGGCACGGTGGAGATCCGCATCTGCGATACGCCGCTGCGCCTCGCGCATGCCGTGCTGCTGGTCGGTTACTGCCGTCTGCTGGCTGATTTTCTGTTGCAACACCGCACGCCGATCGCGCCGGAATACGATGCCTTCACCAATTACAACAAGATCAACGCCTATCGCAGCGGTTTCGCCGCCGAATACGTCGATCCCGCGACGCTGCGCCGCAGCAGCCTGACCGCCCATATCCTGCACACTCTCGACGCGCTGAGCGGTTTCGCCGAGCGACGGGAGGATCGGGCCGTGCTACAGGCGGTCGAGCGCCATGTCCGCCAGGGCATCAGCGATTCGGAGCATATCCGCCAGATGTTGCACAACGGCCTGCCGCAGGCTCAGGTGATCAAGCGCCTGTGCGATGAGCTGTTGCAACCGGCAAGTTAAGTTTCGGCTATCGATTCCATACGCCAAAGCCGCTGTTCATTATGTGCTCTTTCGCTACAATCGTGAGCACTGACATTCACCGTATCGAGGACACCATGTACAACTTCTCCCGCTATCAGGCAAAAGAACTGGCGCTGGCTTACATGAGCGGCAAAAAACACGATCTGTCGCCGCAGGAATTTTTGCAGCAGCTGAAAAGCAGCGAGCGATCGTTTGAGCACCTGCTGAAACACGGCAGCGAAATGCCGCGTGACGTGCTGGTTAAAAGCTTCTGAACGGCCGGTTGCCGGCCACTTTCCGTTTACGCCGCCGGTGGCGAGCCTGCAGGCCCGCGCATTCCCGGCCATTCATTCCCCTCCTCACCCTGCCTCAATTCGTCCTCACAGGCGAAAATCCGATAAATTCGCCCCCAAAGGCGAATTATTGACATATTCGTATCCAGGTGCGAATTTATAGTCATCCTTCTATAAACATCGGAACATGTCATGCCGACGCCAATCAGCGTAATCAGCGGCGATCTGGTCGATTCCCGCCGATCAGACACCGTCAACTACCTCAATGAGCTGCACAGCCTGCTCGATCGGCTGCGGCGCGACGGGCGGCTGCATCAGGTGGAAATCTTTCGCGGCGACGCCTTTCAGGCGCAGGCCGCCCCGGAGGACGGGCTGCTGCTGGCGGTGTATATTCGCCTCGCGCTGCGGGCAACGGGCGCCGCGCACTGGGATGCGCGCGTCGCCGTCGGGCTGGGCAGCCAACGGCCCGACGCCGCCGGCTATGGCAGCGCCTTTATCAATTCCGGCAGCGCGTTGGACGCCATGGCGAAAAATTGCCGGCTGGCTCTGAAAACCGACAACGATCGGACAAACGCCATTGTCAGCGATCTGCTGCCGATGTTAGATCATGTGATTGGCCGCCTGTCGCAGACCGAAGCGCGCATCGTCCAGGCGAGAATGTTCGCCGACAGCGGCGCCGCCGTGGCGGATCAGCTGCAAAAAGCCGCCTCCACGGTCTCCGCCGCGTTGAAACGCGCGGCCTACGAGGAAATCATGCGGTTTATTCACGCCATTAACAGGATCGTCTGACTATGGATCTGACCTATGCGCCTTTGCTGGCCTGGCTGTTGCTCGTCCATCTGCTGGCGGATTTTCCGCTGCAGCCGCTGAGTTGGGTGGAAGATAAAATCCAGCATCGCGCGCGTTCACGTTTTCTGGTGTTGCACGCGTTGCTGCACGGGGTGCTGGCCGCCTGGGTGGTGGCCGGTTTCGGCCTGCTGCACGGCGGGCTTTCTTCACTTCAGGTGCTGGCCAGCCTGCTGATCATCGCCGTCAGCCACTACCTGATCGATTTACTGAAGGTCACCGCGATGAACCGCCTGAGCCCGGCCCGCAGTTTCCTGCTCGATCAGGGATTGCATCTGGCGGTAATCGCCTTGCTGTGGCTGGGGCTGACGCCGAATGCCGGTGAACTGCTCGCCGCGCTGGGGCGGCAACTGGGGCGTTGGCAAACCGGCCTGGTGCTGGTGGCCTACAGCCTGATTTATCTGCCGATGAGCCTGCTGATCGGGCAACTGCTGGCGCACTGGACGCCGCAAATGCCGCCTTCGGCCAAGGCCGACACCGACTCGCTGCTGCGCGCGGGCAAACAGATTGGCTATCTGGAGAGAACGCTGATCCTGACCTTTGTGCTGCTGGGGCAAATCCCGGCGATTGGCTTTTTGCTGGCGGCCAAATCTATCTTCCGTTTCGGCGATCTGCGCCAGAGCGACGATAAGATGCGCACCGAGTATGTGCTGCTCGGCACGCTGTTTTCCTTCACGCTGACCATCATGCTCGGCCTGCTGGTCAACAAACTGCTGTAGCGGAGCGGGGGCGAAGAATTTCGCCCCCGAAGTGAGTGCCGAAGCGGCTTACAGCCACTCGCCGAAGCGGCGGATGTAGAAACGCTTCATCAACTGCGCGACCACGCAGTAGCTGACCAGCGTAGCGGCCAACCACGGGAAGTATTCCCACGGCAGCGGCTGCAGGCCAACCAGGGCGCCGAGCGGCGAGAACGGAATGTAGATGCCGAGCGCCATCACCAACCCGGTGGTCAGCAACACCGGCAGCGCCGCGGTGCTCTGAATGAACGGGATCTTCTGGGTGCGCAGCATATGTACCACCAGCGTTTGCGACAGCAGCCCCTCAATGAACCAGCCGGACTGGAACAGCGCCTGGTGTTCCACGCTGTTGGCGGCGAACACGTACCACATCAGCGCATACGTCGTGATATCGAAGATTGACGAAGTCGGCCCAATCCACAGCATAAAGCGCCCGATGTTTTTGGAGTCCCACTTGCGCGGCTTGCGCAGGAACTCTTTGTCCATCTTGTCCCACGGCAGCGACAGCTGGGAAATATCGTACATCAGGTTTTGAATCAACAGGTGGATCGCCAGCATCGGCAGGAACGGAATGAAGGCGCTGGCCACCAGCACCGAGAACACGTTGCCGAAGTTGGAGCTGGCGGTCATGTTCAGGTACTTGATGATATTGCCGAAGGTCTCGCGCCCTTTGATCACCCCCTCTTCCAGCACCATCAGGTTCTTTTCCAACAGGATGATGTCCGCCGACTCCTTGGCGATGTCGGTGCCGGTGTCGACCGAAATGCCGACGTCGGCATCGCGCAGCGCCGGCGCATCGTTGATGCCGTCGCCGAGGAAGCCGACGGTATGGCCGTTGGCCTGCAGCATTTTCAGCACCCGCGATTTTTGCAGCGGCGTCAGCTTGGTGAAGACCGTGCGCTGCTCCACTTCGCGCGCCAGCGTTTCGTCATCCATCTGTTCAATCTGCAACCCGGAGAGCGGTTCACCCGGCTCCAGCCCGACGTCGCGGCAAATCTTGCAGGTGATCACCGGGTTGTCGCCGGTCAACACCTTCACCGTCACGCCGTTTTCCTGCAGTGCGGCGATCGCCTGCTGCGCGCTCTCCTTCGGCGGATCGAGGAAGGTCAGCAACCCTTGCACCACCATGTCGCGCTCGTCGGCCACGCTCAGCGGCTCGGCCGGGCGTTGCGCATCCAGCTCGCGCGTCGCCAGCACCAGCACGCGGAAACCGTCTTCGTTATACTCGCGGGCCAGCGCCTGCAGCGCCGCACGGCGCGCGTCGTCCAGTTCCAGCGTCTTGTCGCCTTCACGCACGTGAGTGGCGATCTCCAGCATCTCCTCTACCGCGCCCTTACAGATCAGCTGCTGTTTGCCATTTTCGTCCGCCACCACGATCGACAAGCGGCGGCGCACGAAATCGAACGGCAGCTCATCCACCTTGCTGAAACGCCCCAGGGCTTCGATCCCCGGTTTGCCGCGGCCAAAGCGGATCACCGCCTGATCCATCAGGTTCTTCATGCCGCTCTGATGGAAGCTGTTCAGCCAGGCCAGGTGCAGCACCTCGTTATCCCTGGCGCCGTTGACGTCGATATGGTGCTCGAGAATGATGCGGTCCTGGGTCAGCGTGCCGGTCTTGTCGGTGCAGAGCACGTCCATGGCGCCGAAGTTCTGAATGGCGTTCAGGCGCTTCACCACCACCTTGCGGCGCGACATGGCGATCGCCCCTTTCGCCAGGTTGGAGCTGACGATCATCGGCAGCATTTCCGGCGTCAGGCCGACCGCCACCGCCAGTGCGAACAGCGCCGCCTCGCTCCAGTCACCTTTGGTGAAACCGTTGATCAGCAACACCACCGGCACCATCACCAGCATGAAGCGAATCAGCAGCCAGCTGACGCTGTTCACCCCGCGATCGAACGCGGTTTGCGCCCGCGAACCGACGATCGACTTGGCCAGCGAGCCGAAGTAGGTGCGCCCGCCGGTCGCCACCACCACCGCCGTGGCGGTGCCGCTGGCGACGTTGGTGCCCATCAGGCAGATATTGGACAGCTCAAGCAGCGCGTTCTCGCTGGACACTTCCCCTTCGCTCGACTTCTGCGCCACGTTGCCCATGGCATCGTATTTCTCGATGGGGATCGCTTCGCCGGTCAAAATCGCCTGACTGATGAACAGATCGCGCGAGGCGATAAGGCGCACGTCGGCCGGCACCATGTCGCCGGCGGAGAGCTGAATGATGTCCCCCGGCACCAGTTCGCGGATCGGCACTTCCAGCGTCAACGGATGCGCGCTGTAGCTGCTGCGGCGCAGCACCGTGGCGGTGGTGCGCACCATCGACTTCAGCGCTTCCGCCGCTTTGTTGGTGCGGTATTCCTGCCAGAAACGCAGCAGCCCGCTCAGCGTGACCATGATGAGAATGATAATGACGCCGGTGAGTTCAGTTTCTTCACCGCTCTGGCGCGGCAGCCAATAATCGGTAAAGAAACTGATCGCAGCCAGCACCATCAGCACGAAGATAAACGGGTTGTTGAAAGCCTTGATCAGCTGGATCAAGGCATGCGGCGCCTTGTCGTGGGCGACCTGATTGGCGCCGAACTGCTCCAGCCGCTCATCGGCGTCGTCCTGAGTCAAACCGTTGCGGTTGCACTTCAGGTTCGCCAGCGTTTGGGCGATGCTGTTGGTCGCTTCTTCCGCAATGGCGTAGGTCACCGCGTCTTTATCACGGCGACGCGTTCTTTCATTAATCTGAGTCATAACGCTATTCTCTTATTTTCGTTCTGCGCACAGGGATATCCCGCCCGATAAACAGGTGACTCTGCGCAGAGTGGAATTTTTTAATTAGCGTGACTGAATAGCGTGATTACCCTGTCAGCCACGCAAGAATCATTTCCCTTCCGGGGTCATCGTCCATAACGCCTCCTTAATGCCCGCGTTATTCAGGCCTACCTGAATAAACACGAACATATAATCAAGTTAATAAATATTTATATCATTACTCAGACCGGTAATTCGGACGCAACGCGCCAACGAACGGCGCTCACACTTTTTTCCAGGCTGACGCGGCAGACAATACCTTCTATTTCTTTTTGCGCGGCCGGCGTGGCGGTAATTTCCGCGCACACTTCCAATTGCCCCGGGCTGGAAATATCGGCGCTGCGCAAAGATTGCAGCCGCAAGGCGACGCCGTTCAGCGCCTGCAGAATGAGGGTACGCACCAGAATTTCATCCTGCTCGCCACAGGTCACCTGAATGCGATAGCACAGTTCCAGATCGGTCGCCTGCTGGTGCGGCTGCAGATTGATGCGCTGGGCGGCCTCGCGCAGCAGGATATTGGCGCACAGGATCACCAGCGTGGCGACCACCGCATCCCAATGCTGGCCCAGGCCGCACAGGACGCCGATCCCCGCCGAACACCACAGCGTGGCGGCGGTGTTGAGGCCGCGAATGTTCAGCCCTTCACGCATGATAACCCCGGCGCCGAGGAAGCCGATACCGGATACGATCTGCGCAGCCACGCGGCCGGCGCTGGCCGGATCGGTGGACATGGAGCTGAGAATAAAGACCGCCGCGCCGGTCGCCACCAGCGCATTGGTGCGCAGGCCGGCCATGCGTTGGCGCCACTGGCGCTCGGCGCCAATTACCGCGCCCAGGCACATCGCCAGCAATAAATTTAAAACGAAAGGAGTCATAGCCATGACTGTCCCCTTAATTAACCTCAGGAGATAAAATCATGTGCTGTTTAGCACACGCAAAATCGCGCCGAAAATAAATCAGCGAATCAGCGTACTGTGCCTGGAGGGAAAAGGCTGTGGCTGCAGAATACCATAATAACGTCCAACTCAATTCACCTGAAACCATCAGGCCTCAGGAAACTTTTATATTCGGGTATGCACAGCTCAGGAATAACTGGAGAGGGGTGCTGCCCGCCGATAACGGCAAGCAACAAATCAGAAGAGAATTGGTCAGCTTGCCTTATTTGTTTTATTACAACTACAACTGTCCAATTGGGTTTCTCCACCGAAATTTTGGCTGAGTATAGTGACGTCGGGTAATGAAGTAAAGGCTAATTTATTAAACGAAAAATAAACTGAAATACCGCGATGATATTTCGATGTCACAAATCGGCAGCGACAGCGTTGGGCGGCAGTGCGCTTATCGGTAAACTGCTCCCCTTCATCTTTCAAGGACGCCCCCGATGAAACACCGGCTTTCCCCGTTCGCGCTCGCGCTGCTCGTCAGCTATCCCGCCGATGCCCTGCTGCTGCAGCAAGGCGACGCGCAGTTTGAACTCGATCCCGCCACGCTGCGCATTGCCGCCGGCGCTGTGCCGGTCAATCTGGCGCAGCCCGCGCAACAGGTGACGGATCTCACCACGTCGCCACAACGCGCCAGCTGGCGCTGGCCGCAGAGCGCGGTCAAGGTTAGCGCCCGTCTGGAAGGCGGCGATCTGCGCCTGAGCTTCAGCAGCGACCGGCCACAGCTTCTGAACTGGTATCGCCTGCCGCCACAAACAGAAACGCTGCTGTTGCCGATCGGCGAAGGCAGCCGCATTCCGCTCGACAACGCCGTCTGGCGCCATTACCTGACGGCGGAAATGACGCCGCTGGATACCAACTGGGATCTGAAGCTGCCGCTGTGGAGCCAGCAGCACCAGGGCAAGGTCTACAGCTGGCTGATGTTGACACCGTTCAGCAACCGGATCACCTTCGCCTCGGCGCAGGAAAAGCTGGAGATGCGCGCCGGGCATCAGTTCAACCGCTTTAATCAGCAACAGGCATTCGAGGTGCTGCTGCACGTCGGCGACACGCCGCTGTCCGGCGCCCGGTGCTATCGCGACTATTTGCAACAGAACGGCCAGTTCAGCAGCCTGCGCGAGAAGATAAAGCAGGCGCCCGAAGGCGAAAAGCTGATCGGCGCCACCCATGTCTACCTGTGGGGGGACAAACTGCTGGCGGCGGAAGATGTCAAAGATTGGCCGGGGTTGCTGCACTACCTCGCCTCTCCCGCCGCCGAAAGGCTGCGGCAGAAGATGGATGCCGAGAGCAGAAAGCTCCTGCTGCAGCTGGCGGGCAAAACACCGGAGGGCTGGCAGCAACAGCCCCTGATCGACGGCATCAACCAGGCGTTGACGGCGCAAATCCCGCTGGGCGCCACCCCGGATGACGCCGATTTTCTGCAGGCGCAGCAGCGCCAGGCCGCTGCGGTTCAGGAGCGGGCGCAACAGGAACTGGGGCGCTGGCTAACCCCGGCGGACCGTTGGGGGCAAGGGCTGGCCGAACCGGTGATCGACGCGCTGCGCCAGGCCGGCTTGCCGCGCCTGTGGTTAGGCACCGATAACTGGACCGCTGCCTTCCTGCACCCGCAGGCGGTGGGCGCAGCCAAAGCGGCCGGCTACCTGATCGCCAGCTACGACTCCTACGATACCGCCATTGCGCGCGGCGTGAACGACAGCTGGCTCACCGCGCAACTGCCGACGGCGCTGCGGGAAAGTTGCGCCATCGTGCGCGCCGACGGCAGCAAGAAACCCGGCTTCGGCAAACAGGGTTACTACCTCAACCCGGGCTGCGTCCTGCCCTATTCTCAACGGCGCATGCGCGAGCTGGTGCAACTGGCCGGGTTGAACAGCCTGTTCCTCGACGTGGACGGCACCGGCATGGTCTCCGACGACTATCAGCCCGGCCACCCGACCGGCGCGGCGCAGATGGCCGAGGCGCGCAACGCCCGGCTGGCCTGGTTCAGCGCCACCCTTAAGCTGCCGCTCGGCTCGGAGGACGGCAATGCGGTAACCGCCCGCAGCCTGATGTTCGCCCACGGCATGGAAACCTGGGGATTCGGCTGGGGCGACAAGCAGATGAATCAGGATAAATCCTCGCCCTATTATCTCGGCGCCTGGTGGCCCAACGCTCAACCGGCGTTTTTCTTCCGCCCCGCCAAGGTGAAGCAGCCCTACCGCACCGTCGAATTCGATCCGCGTTATCGCCTGCCGCTGTACCAGGCCGTTTACCACGATGCGATCGTCAGCAGCCACCACTGGAATTACGACAATCTGAAGTTCAGCGACGTTCAGACCACCCGCAGTCTGCTCAGCCAGCTGTACAACACCGCGCCGATGTTCCATCTGAGCCGCGCCACCCTGGCGGCCCGCCTGCCGGCGATCAAACGCGCCGACGCCGCCTTCCGGCCGTTGCATCAGGCCCTGTGGGACAAAGCGCTGACCGACTTCCGCTGGCTCGATCGGGACGGCTGGGTGCAGCAGACGACCTTCAGCGACGGTTCGACGCTGACCGCCAACTTCAGCGCGCAGCCGTTCGCCGGCGTAGCGGCCCACAGCCTGCGCGCCAAACTGGCCGACGGCCGCACGTTCGACGTTGCGCCTTAGCAAGGTCGCCGGCGATGGGCTACGCTAGGCTATATTTCCGACGCCCCGCAAGGAGTGGCTGATGACGCCTCTGATCCACACTCTGCTCGACGAGATTTGGCAAAGCCTGGGGCAACGCCCCGCGCCCTGCGACCGGTTAACCGTAAGCGGTACCGGCGCATTGCCTTCGGCTTTTCCCGTGACCGAATTGGCTACCGCCGCCTGGAGCGCCGCCGGTTTGGCCTGCGCCGAGTTGCTTCGCCGCGAGGCAGCCGATGCGCCGCAGGTCTGGATCGATCAACGCCTGGCCTCGCTCTGGTTCGGCTGGACGCTGCGTCCGCTGGGTTGGACGCTGCCTGCCGCCTGGGACGCCCTGGCCGGCGACTACGCGACGGCGGACGGCTGGATACGCCTGCACACCAATGCACCCCACCATCGGCGGGCGGTGGAACAGGTGCTGGGCCCGGCATCGGACAAAGGCGCGCTGGCGGAACGCGTGCTGGGCTGGAAAAAAAGCGAGCTGGAGGAAGCGGTGATCGAGGCCGGCGGCTGCGCGGCTCAAATGCGCTCGGCGGCCGCGTGGCGACAACATATTCAGGGCAAGAGCGTGGCGCTCGAACCGCTGATCCACGCCTCGCTGCAGCCGGAAGCGCCGCCGCCGGGCTGGACGTTGCCCGTCGCCCGGCCGCTGCACGGCGTGCGGGTGCTGGACCTGACACGCATTCTCGCCGGGCCGATCGCCACCCGTTTTCTCGCCGGTTTGGGCGCCGACGTGCTGCGCATCGATCCTTACGGTTGGGATGAGCCCGGCGTCGAGCACGAGGTAATGCTGGGCAAACGCAGCGCGCGCCTCAACCTGACCAATGCGCACGATCGCCACACGTTTGAACATCTGCTGAGGAACGCAGACGTGATCGTGCACGGCTACCGTGCCGGTGCGCTGGAGAAGTTGGGCTATGGCGCGGAGGAAAGGCGCGCGCTGGCGCCGGGTCTGATAGACGTCTGCCTGAATGCCTACGGCTGGAGCGGACCGTGGCGCACCCGGCGCGGTTTCGACAGCCTGGTGCAGATGAGCTGCGGGCTGGCGGAGGCGGGCATGGTTTGGCGCAGCGCCAGTTTGCCGGTACCGCTGCCGGTACAGGCGCTGGACCACGCCACCGGCTATTTGATGGCGGCGGCGGTGCTGACCGGTATGGCGCAACGCCTGAGCCGCGGCACCGGCTACCACGCGCGGCTGTCGCTGGCGCGCACGGCGCAACTGCTGCTGGCGCACCCCTGTTCGGCAGATTATCGGCCGGAGCCGCTGGCGCCGGCCGGAACCGCCGACGAGAACCCGGAAACGGAACTGACTTACTGGGGCGCCGCGCAACGCCTGCGCGCCCCGTTAAGCCTGCAGGGTACGGCGCTGCAATGGGCGTTGCCGGCGACCACGCTCGGCACCTCACAGCCGGAGTGGCTGCGCCGTTAAACCGCCGCCAACTGTTGCTGCAGCCACTGCAGCAAGCGTGTGACCGCCGGCGTCAGCCCGGCGGTCTGCGGCCACACCAGATAAACGTCGTCCTCGCTCAGGCGACAGGGCGCAGCCAGCGCCACCAGCCGCCCCGCGTCGATCGCATCCTGCACCAGCAGCTTTTTCGCCAGCGCGATGCCGAACCCCTGCTCCGCCGCGCGAATCAATAATCCGGCATCGTTGAACACCGCCTGTTGCCGCCCGCACAGCGAGCGCCCTTGCGCATTGAACCAGTCGCGCCACGGGCTGACGTCGTGCTCCAGCAAGGGAACGTCGCCGCCGTTCTCGAATGCCGTTCCCCACTGCCGCGCCATATCCGGCGAGGCGACCGGTAGCACGTCGCCCGACGCGATGCGCTGCGCCTGCAGCCCCGCCCACTGGCCGCTGCCGATGCGGATCGCCGCATCGAACCCGCGCTGCGACAGATCCTGCAACGCCAGCGAGGCATCGATATCCAGCGCAATATCGGCGCAGGCTGCATGAAATGCCGGCAAACGCGGCAACAGCCAGTAATGGGCAAAAGACGGCAGCACGCTGATACGCAGCGTCTGGCTTGCCGCGGCCAGCAACTCTTTCCCGGCGGCATTCAGGCGCACACCGCGCCCACGCCGTTCAAACAGCGGGTAGCCCACCGCCTGCTCCAGCAGCTGAATTTGCTGACTGACCGCGCCATGCGTCAAATGCACCTGCTGCGCCGTGGCGCGCAAATTCTCCAATCTGGCGGCGATAGCAAAGGTCGGCAAGACATGCAGCGGGAGACGTTCATTCATCATTGGTTAACCAGGCTAGCCAAAAAGGCTATTTTTCATCGATTTTGGCCCGCAGGCAAATGTTCTATGTTTACCCCATCATCCCTGACGCTTTCGGAGCCGCCATGCACCCACGTTTACAACAGGATCTTGCACAGTTTCCGCAGATCCTCGATCACACCCGCCAGTTGGCGGAAGATTTTCTGGCCGGGCTGCAGCAACGCTCGGTCTGCCCACCGCTCGCGCAACAGCAGCTGCAACCCGGTGACGATCGGCTGGCGGAAAACGGCGAAGGCGCCCTGGCGGCGCTGGATGACTTTTGGCAACGTTATCAGGCGGGCATTTCCGCCAGCGCCGGCCCGCGTTATTTTGGCTTCGTCACCGGCGGGGGCACGCCGGCGGCGGTCGCGGCAGACTGGCTGGTTAGCGTGACAGACCAAAATAGCCAACTCAGCCATGATACGATCGCCGCGGCGATCGAGCTGGCCGCGGTGACGCAGTTGAAATCCCTGCTGGGCCTGCCTGAAGCGTTCAGCGGCAGTCTGGTCAGCGGCGCCACCATGGCCAATTTCGCCGGGCTGGCCATTGGCCGGCAGTGGCTGGGGCAACAGCACGGCGTGGATATCGCCCAACAGAGCCTGGCGGCGCTCGGCCCCGTCCGGGTGCTGGCGGCCAACCCGCATTCCAGCAGCGTGAAGGCGCTCAGCATGCTCGGCATCGGCCGCGACGCGCTGACGACCGTCGCCAGCCTGCCGGACTCAGAAGCCATGGATATGGCGGCGCTGGAGCGACAGCTCGCCGCCGGCGCAGGCCGTCCCACGCTGGTGCTGGCCAGCGCCGGCACGGTCAACACCGTCGCTTTCGACGATCTGCCGCGTCTGCTGGCGCTGCGGGAGCGCTATCCGTTCTGGCTGCATGTCGATGCGGCATTCGGCGGCGTGGCGGCCTGCTCGCCGCTATACGCCCCAAGGCTCGAGGGCTGGCAGCATGCCGATTCCATCACCGTCGATGCGCACAAATGGCTGAACGTGCCTTATGACAGCGCGATCCAATTTACCCGCCACCTGGATCTGCAGATGCAGGTATTTCAGAACCATTCGGCTTACCTGGAAGCGCCGACGCCGCGGCCGGACAACTATCTGCATCTGACGCCGGAAAATTCGCGCCGCTTCCGCGCCCTGCCGCTTTGGCTGACGCTGAAAGCCTATGGCCGCAGCGGCATACGCGATATCGTCGAGCGCAATGTCCGATTGGCGCAGGCGCTGGGCGCGGCGTTAGCGGCCGACGACGGCTTCCATCTGCTGGCGCCGGTGAATTTGAACGTGGTGTGTTTCGCGCTCAGTCACCCGCAGGGCGACAGCGAAGCGGCGCGCGATCGCTTTCTCGATCGCCTTAACCGGCACGGCGTGGTTCGTTGCACCCCGACGAGCTATCACCATCAGCCGGGGATCCGCGCCGCGCTGGTCAACTGGATGACGGAGGAACAGGACATCAGACTGGCGCTGGACTCGCTGCGCCATTGCCTGGCGGAAGCGGCCTAATGCACGCGGCGCATTACTCGCGTCGGAAGGCCTGCAATTGCCGTGCTTGCCGCCCGTCATCGCCGATGTTATCCGGCGATAGCCAGACGGCAAACGCCGCGCGCCGCGCCGGCCATTCTCCGTCGACGATCGACAGCCAGTCGGTGTCGCGCGTGCGTCCTTTGACGACGACGGCCTGGCGGAACGTGCCTTCATAGCGGAACCCCAGGCGCTCGGCGGCCTGGCGTGAAGGCAGATTGAGGCTATCGCATTTCCATTCGCAACGCCGGTAACCAAGATCGTCGAACAGGTGCCGCAGCATCAGGAAGATCGCCTCGCTGCCCAGCGCACTGCGCTTCATCAGCGGCGACCAGTTAATGGTGCCCAGTTCGGCCACGCCGTTGGCGGGATCGATGCGCAAAAAAGCGCAGGTTCCTACCGCGCGCCCGTTCGCCCGATCGATCACCACCATCGTGTTTCTGTCTGCGCTGGACGCCTGCGCCTGGAGATAACGCTGGAAATCTGCGCGCGACTGCGGGCGTTCCCAAAACAGATAGGTCCAGTCGCGATCGTCCTCGGCGGTTTGATAAGCCTGATAAAGCGCATCCCCCCATCGCTCGAGGTTAAGCGGTTCCAGGCGGCAAAACCGCCCTTGCAGTGGCGTGTGGCCGGGCATGCCTGCCGGCTGCCAATGAGGGAGGGCTTCACCTATCGGCTGCCCATACTGATTCCGTCTCACCGCGGCATCCTGTTTTTTGAAAGGTGGAGAGGCAAGTTAAAACCAACGCGGGCCAGAGACAACTCCGACCTGCCATTCCTCCCCGGGGATCGGGCAGCAGGATGATAGTTTAGAAAAATCACTCAATCACCGTTAAACATTCACGAAAACTATTTCATGTGAAATAAATATCCAGATAACTCATTGTAAAACGGTGATTTATAGCAACAATTAAGCTACACATTCCAGCCAGAATGTTAACTTCTGTTTGTTGTTATGATAAAAAAAGGCGTGCTTATCATTTGCGCGAAAAGCAAAAAACACCGCAAAATAATGATTTTTATATGTAAAAATCCAAAGCACTCAGGGCGAGTGTTTTTTCACCGCTCAAAAAACGCACTGAAAGACCTCAAAAAAACGACACATGAATTTTTTTTAAGACTTTTCCTAGCAAACTAAAATTTTGTTTCGTGACATGATGAACAGATTCACGGCAAGCAATGCAGACAGGCTCGGGCGCCAAGCGCAAATCAGGCTCAACATGCCGAAGCTGGACGAACAGCAGATCGCTCTGACTTAAGCCAAACTTATAGATTCATGCAATTAATAAGTTTAGTATGAAAATATCATTGAGTGACGTCGTGTTTATTGATAGAACACTCGCTACACTGAATTATTGCTCCATTTTGCCTTTCGGCTTTTTAGGCTTTTTCTCATATTACCGCAGTAAAACGGATTTAAGTGGGGGTGCGATATGCCAACGATCATCATGGATTCATGTAGCTATACCAGATTGGGATTAACCGACTATCTGACTTCGCATGGCGTGAAGAAACGCCATATTAATGCCATCGAGGACATTGACAGCCTGCACGAAAAATGCAGCAAGTTGAATCCCAGCCTGGTGTTTATTAACGAGGACTGCTTCATCCACGAAGCGAACGCCACCGAGCGAATAAAACGGGTGATTTCACTGCACCCGGATACGTTATTCTTCATCTTCATGGCCATTACCAACGTACATTTCGACGATTATTTATATGTTCGCAAGAACGTCATCATATCGTCAAAATCCATCAAACCAGAGACTATGAATCAGCTACTTAGTCACTATCTCGAGAGAACGTCCCTACGGGCGGAGAAATCCTCTCTGGATCAAACGCCGGTAACGCTGAGCCAGACCGAATCGAACATGTTACGCATGTGGATGTCCGGTCAAGGCACCATCCAGATATCAGACCAGATGCAAATAAAGGCCAAAACGGTCTCTTCCCACAAAGGAAACATCAAGCGGAAAATAAAGACGCATAACAAGCAGATCATTTACCACGTTGTTCGTCTGACCGATACCTTGACCAGTGGAATATTTGTCAATAGCCGTTAAACCACAGAGAAGGCCCCCACTCTGTTTTGCCAGCCGTTAAATACCCGGTGATAATATCATCTGGATATCAGACGCTGGCGCCCTAAAAAGAATACCTGCTGCGTTATCCCCCGCTAGCGCAACGGGTATTTTTTTGTCATCGATAAAAAGAATCTTACCGCTATGAAATAATCTCAAAACGGACAATTTCATTAGCAAATTAATGAGATTAGCCGAAGTTACTGCCCATGCTCGCGATAGGGCTCCACAAACGTGCCGTCACGGCTGTCGATTTCATTAAAAAACCATACGCCCGCCGGGTAGTCGTCAAGAGAAACCAGATACATGGTGCCTTCGTTGAACACCTCTATGGCCAAAATGATGCCTTCACGCCGCGGGCCGCCGTCTGTTTTTACCGTCACTCGATCGTTAACCTGCATACCATTCCCCATTATTTGCGATTGCCGTCAGTGTATTACAAAACCGAGGGCGATGGACACCGCCCTAGCCCTGCCAGCCTCTGCTATCAGCGTAGCAGCCGCCTGGATTTTCACTTTCTTAACGGTTTGGCCGCAGAATCTTAAGCCGGCCTCGCGTAGCCTGTCTTCAGGCGTTTCCCCCCCAGAGAAGCGCTCGCAAATGAAGAAGTAACAAGGAACTTTTGCCCGCAGACTTGCGGGCTTTTTTTCGCACCGCCGAATTTCAGACACAAAAAAACCCGCCGCAGCGGGTTTTTTTCAATCAGCGCCAGGCGCCAATTAGATAGCGGTAACGTTAGCCGCAGATGGACCTTTCGCACCGTTCTCGATAGAGAACTGTACGTTCTGGCCTTCAGCCAGGGTCTTGAAGCCTTGATCCTGGATAGCAGAGAAGTGTACGAATACGTCTTTGCTGCCGTCTGCTGGGGTGATGAAACCAAAACCTTTAGCTTCGTTGAACCACTTCACTTGACCTTTGATCATGTTAGACATGTCTAATTCCTTCAATAATAAATGTAAGCCGCCATGGGCGAGGTAGCCGGTCATCAGTTACTTATGGAGGCACTGGAAAGGAAATTCGTCAGAGAAGGGCTATCCGGGATAACGCTTTAAATTTGAACTACTTTACTCAAAATGTCGTGCATAAATAGGTCTGTACCACAGGCCGACATCATTAACTCATGAGCGAGCGGCAATAGCAACCTTTTTCGCCGTGACGAGACGCTAATCTCGGCTAAACGCACAGGATTTGACCCCGTCTGCCGATGGAATCGCCGCCTGGCTCGCCCGTAACGCCCAAGGCAAATGATAGTAATTCTCGTTCTGCTGTTTTATAGTTGCCTGACGAAATCATTCAGGGAGAGTCACCATGCCGAGATGGCTTACATTGCCGGCCGCCAGTGCCATTCTGCTGGCCTTTGCCGCTTGCAGCGCCCCGTTGGGCGCGCTGGAGCTGAATTATCATCCGCCTGAACCCAGCATCACCCCCGCCCCCAAAACTGCGCCGGAGCCGGGGCCGGCCCCCAAAGCGGAAAAACCGCCGATTGCCTGGGCAGAGGCGAGAGATAAAAGCGGTTTTCGCGTCGATATCGAGTGCGATCATCCAGGCTGCAGCAAACCACGCGCCAAACCTTATCCCGCGTATGAAGGCCCGGTGAAGAAAACCGATCGCCGCCGCCAGTCCGATCCTTATTCCACCAATCAGGATCCCGATTACAACATTCAGTTGGGCTATGAGTGGTAGCGGCGCTTTCGGAGTAATACCTATATCAGCCGCCTTTGCCGCTGCATAGAATAGCGTCAGTTCACCACTCCTCCTGGTGTTGAACACAACAAGCTGTGTTGCAAATCTTTATGCGCCTCCCTATAGGCGCTTTTTTTTTGCCTCGCCCTCACAGCGTCTTCCCGATTACAGATTGCTCTCATTGCCCCGCAGAGTGATCAATGTCACAAATACGCCTCCTTGCCATTCTTATTCGGAGGTAACGTTCATGGCCACAGGATCCCTTGCCCTCCTGGCCGTCTTGGCCGGCATTGCGGGCTTCGCCCTCTATAAACATTTAAAATCTCAGAAAAAAAGCACACTCATCCGCCCGTACGATCGGTAACCGGCAACGCGCTTTCACCGCGAAGGCCCGGCACAACGCACGCCGCGCCTTCGCGGGCTGTCATGCTTTCATCACAAAATTGTCACACTATGGCCATATGATAATTCGCGTTTATCCGCTCTGGCTTAACACCAAGGATTTCGCCCATGACCATAATTAAAGCTGCAAACCATCAGGAAGCAGAAAAACTCATCCGCGCCGGCACCGCCAAGAAAATCGAACTGGCCTACGATATCGGCAGCGACGACTTCTTCCAGCTTGCCAGCCTGTGGTGCGATAAAGGCGCCAAGATCTCCAAAGGAAAAGACCACTTCATCGTCTCGTTGAAAGGGTTCCGCATCCCCCCTAACGATTGATGCCCTGCCGCCCATCGCGGCGGCTTCGCCCCTTCCTCGCAAAACCGCTCTATTCGACCACGCGCGCCTCATTCGATTTCGCTAAGCTAGCAGCAGACTTTATTGCGGACGTTTCGCCCGATAGCCACGTCCACCACGATGAGGAGAGTGACCATGTCAACAAATGCAGCGCTGCCCGGCACGATGAAAGCGATTGAAATCAGCCAGCCGGGCGCCCCCGAGGTTCTGGTCGTCGCTGAACGCCCGGTGCCGGTTCCGCAAGCGGGCCAACTTCTGGTGAAAATCGCCGCCGCCGGCGTTAACCGCCCCGACGTGCTGCAGCGCCAGGGGAACTATGCGCCGCCGCCCGGCGCCTCGGATATCCCCGGCCTGGAAATTGCCGGCGAAGTGGTGGCCACTGGGGAAGGCGTGACCCGCTTCGCACCCGGCGATCGGGTTTGCGCCCTCATCGCCGGCGGCGGCTATGCCGAATACTGCACCGTGCATGAAAGCAATGCGCTGCCCGTTCCGGCGGGCCTGAGCCTGACCGAGGCCGCCGCGCTGCCGGAAACCTTCTTTACCGTCTGGGTCAACGTGTTCCAGCGCGGCCACCTCAAGGCCGGCGAGACCGTGTTGATCCATGGCGGCACCTCCGGCATCGGCACTGTCGCCACCATGCTGGCGAAGGCCTTCTGCGCTCAGGTGATCACCACCGTCGGCTCCGAAGAGAAACGTCAGGCCAGCCTGGCGCTGGGCGCCGACGTGGCGATTAATTACCGCAGCGAAGACTTTGTCGCACGCACCAAAGACGCCACCAACGGTAAAGGCGCCGACGTTATCGTCGACCTGATCGCCGGCGATTATGTAGCCAAAAACTATCAGGCCGCGGCGATGGAAGGCCGCATCGTGCAAATCGGCACGCAAAACGGCGTGGTGAAAGAGCTCAATCTGATGCCGCTGCTGTTGAAACGCCTGACCCATACCGGTTCGACGCTGCGTTCGCGCAGCGTGGCGGACAAAGCGCAGATCGCCGCCGAGCTGCGCGAGAAGGTGTGGCCGCTGCTGGAGCGCGGCGTGCTGAAGCCGCAAATTTTTAAAACCTTCCCGCTTGAGCAGGCCGCCGCCGCGCATGCGCTGATGGAGTCCAGCGAGCACATCGGCAAGATCATGCTGACGTTCTGACCTCATTCCCCGCGGCCGGTGCTGCGGGGAAACCGATGCCACGCTCAGGGGATGATGCCGCGACGGCGGAACTCATCGAACAGCGAGAAAAACATGGCTTCTGTTTCGACAAACTGATGGAAACCGAAGCGCCGCGCCTTGCTGCCGTCCGCGAACATGTCATAGTCCCAGGAAAAGACGAAATCGGCGAAGCGCCAGCCGGCCACCGCGCGATAGTCCGGTTCAGCCAATTGGTGCCGCTGCACCAGCTCGCGCCACAGCGGCGCTTTGTCCGCCATCATGCTCTCCAGCGGCATCGGCAGCGGCGGCGCACATTCCAGCCCAAAGTAAGCGGCGATTTTCGGCCACATCTCGCTCCAGCGAAACAGATCGCCGTTGTTGATATTAAACGCCTGATTGGCCGCCGCCGGCTCGGTCGCCGCCCACAGCGTGGCGCGCGCCAACAGCCCGGCGTCGGTCATTTCCAGCAGGCTGTGGTAAGCGCCCGGTTTACCGGGGAAGCGCAGCGGCAACCCGAGCGCTTTGCTGATCGACGCGTAAACCGCGATGCTTAACGCCAGATTCATCGGATTGCCGAGGGAGAAGCCCCCCACCACGCTCGGGCGAATGGCGCTCCAGCGCCAGCGCTTGCCGACCTGCCGCTGCGCCAGATACTGTTGCTGCGCCACGTTAAACTCCGGCGGCATATGCCCGGCGTCGCTTTCGCGCGCCGGCGTTTTAAACGGCCCCAAATGCGCGCCATACACCTTATAGCCCTGCATCAGACTGATGTGCTCCAACGCCGGTGCGGCCGGCTCCAGCCCCTCGACAACGTGTTGCAACATCTGTAGATTCGGCGCCACCAGCCCCGCCCAGTCCGGCGCATCCTGATAGGCGGCATAGAAAACGTGGCTAATCGCGCTCAGCGGCCGCAGCGCGTCGCGCGTCGCCACCGCATCCAGCAGATCAACCTGCAGGTGGCGCACCCCCGGCGCCGGTTGCCCACCCCGGCGCGAGACGCCCACCACTTGCCAGCCCTGGCCGGTCAGCTCCTCAATCAATCGGCGCCCAATCACGCCATTGGCACCGATCACTAATGCCTGTCGCTTTGTATTCATCTTGCCACTCCTCAGGTTGTCGATACCCTGAGTGTTATTGATTAGTGATGCTTGCGGTAGCGCCGAATTAGCACTAACACTTATAAGAAAAATCTATAGGCAAGATCGACATGGATAAACTGAACGCAATGAAAACCTTTATGCGGGTGGCGGAGCTGGGCAGCCTGTCGGCCGCCGCTCGCGATCTGCGTTTGACGCAGCCGGCGGTCAGTCAGCAAATCGCTGCCCTGGAGCAGCGACTGGGAGCCCAGTTGCTGTTTCGCAGCACCCGGGCGGTCACCCTGACCGATGCCGGCAGCGGTTATTATCAGCGCCTCAAACCGATTCTGGCGGCGGTCGACGAAGCGGAAGAAGCGCTGCACGGCCAGCGCCACCAGTTGCAGGGCAATCTGCGCATTCACGCCCCGACCGGGTTCGGGCAGTTGCACGTCACACCGCTGGCCATCGCTTTCCAGCAGCGTCATCCGAACCTCGCCATCGAGCTGCTGCTGGACGATCGCCTCGCCGACGTGATCGGCGAAGGCATCGACGTGGCGCTGCGTTTCGGTGAACTGCATGCGCCCGGCATGGTGGCGAAACGTTTGGGCGAGCTGCAACGCCTGCTGGTGGCGTCACCGGCCTATCTGGCCAGGCATGGCACGCCGCGTTTCCCGGCGGAGTTGGCGAAACATGCGCACATTCGTTACAGCGGCCTGAACGACGGCGATACGCTCACCCTGTTCGGCCCGCACGGCCCCGAGACGGTTGCTCTGCGGCCCACGTTCCGCGCCAACAATACGCTATCGCTGCTGGCCGCCATTGAGGCTGGGGCCGGCATCGGCGGCGCTCAACGGCCTTTAATCGCCGAACAGCTGGCGACGGGGGCATTGGTGCCCGTTTTGCCGGAATACCGCTACCCGCCTATGGCGCTGCACGCGGTCTATCCCGCCTTGCGTTTTATTCCGGAGAAAGTGCGCGCCTGGGTGGCACATCTGCAGCAGGCGTTGACGACGATCGAGGGGATCAGCGGAGTGAATGCCCCCGGCCAGACGCCGGGAGCCTAATCATTATTTGAACAGTTTACCGACCATGTCGCCCAGCTCGTTGCTGTCTTGCTGCACTTCACCGTTTGGCGAGGCGGCATCGGTGACCGTTGGCAAGAACTGTGCAATGGTGCTGGACGCCTGAGCCGGATCGATACCCAGCTTTTCAGCCAGTTGGTTGATGGCGTCGCTACCCAACGCCTGCTGTACGTGATCGCCGGTAATCGGCTGATTTTCGCCATTGCCGAGCCAGGAACCGACGATATCGCCGAACTGCCCCTGACGGAATTTGTCCAAAATAGCCTGCAGGCCGCCTTGTTGCTCGACCCACTGCATAATGGCGATGTAGTCGATGCCTTTGCCGTTGGCGCCGCCGCCCAGAATGTTACCCAATACGCTATCGAACAGACCCATGATATTCCCCTTTCAGCGAGTGCGGACTGCGCCGCGACGCCGGATTGATTTCACGAAAAAGGGCCGCCGCGGCGACCCTGTTGAGCAATGGCTGCTTAGCCTTTGATCTTCCTGTAGACAAAAAGCACCACCAGGGCGCCGATTACTGCCACCACAAAGCTGCCCAGGTTAAAACCGTCAACGCGGCCCATACCGAAGAAGGTGCTGATATAGCCGCCGACTACGGCGCCCACGACCCCCAATATAACGGTCACAATAAAGCCGCCGCCGTCTTTGCCCGGCATAATCCACTTGGCCAGGATACCGGCGATTAAACCAAAAATGATCCAGGAAATGATGCCCATCTTTACTCTCCCTATTACCTTTTGCCTAACAGAAATCCTATTACCAGGCCCACGACGGCGCCGGCGCCTATCCCCGCCCAAGGGTTATCCTTGATGCAGGCACATGATTGCTCGAGCGCTGCCTTTACGCCGCTGCGCACTTCGCAGGCGGTGGTTTTCACGTAGTCGCTCGGTTGCTCAACACCGTTTAGATCGTCATTTTCATATGACATGTCAAATCCTTACAGACCAACCCTCTGAGAATCTCGTCACATGTTTCGCGCCAGGCGCCGTCCGCTCCACGATCTTGCTCTGGGCAACCTGCCCGCTGCCGCTCAATGCAGAGGCGTACGGCGACAAACGCATAACTTCACACTATGACTATAGTAAAAAATCAGCGGTTTACCCATTTCCGTCCGTCTGAATTTCACCGTACAAAAAACGATCTAATTTCATCCTGCTGTCATCTCGCGAGGCTAAACTTTAAACAAATCCTCCTGGAGGAAACGCCGATGTTCAATGCCCCTTTTGTCCTGATTCTCGCGCTACTGTACGCACTGGCCGCCGTTTGGGACGGTTCCGCCGCGTTATTGTTTCATTAAGGTTACATAGCAGTTGTCACTTTTGCGATGCGCTTAATTGTGTCTTTATTTTTCAATTTCGCCAGTCGTTTGAAATAGCGGAAAATATCCGCCATTCCCTCGGTAAAAATCCTATCTCTCCCCGTTTTTCGCCTGCGCTTAGCTAAAGCGTAAAAAAAGCATTAATGGAAAATCCTATTTAGCTCAGAATGTTCTACCATTCGCCCTATGAAAATTTGGGTTAAGGTCCCATTGGAAAAAACAAGGAATCACAGGAAAAATGCTTTCTAACCAACGCTTTGAGCGCGAATTCTTGCGCCCTCGTTATTGGTTGCTGTGGATAGGGCTGGGAATACTCTATCTCTTGGTATTACTGCCCTACCCGCTCATTTATCGACTCGGACACGGCCTTGGCAGAATAGCCATGCGCCTGATGAAACGCCGGGTAAAAATAGCGCGCCGCAATTTAGAGCTCTGCTTCCCCGCGATGCCCGCCGCCGAGCGCGAGGCGCTGATCGTCAAAAATTTTGAGTCCGTCGGTATGGGCCTGTTCGAAGTCGGCATGGCCTGGTTCTGGCCCGACTGGCGCATCGCCCGCTGGTTCAAGGTGAGCGGCATGGAAAACATGCGGCTGGCGCGTCAGGGCGGCAAAGGCGTTCTGCTGATCGGTCTGCATTTTCTGACGCTGGAACTGGGCGCGCGCATTTTCGGCATGCAAAACCCCGGCATCGGCGTGCATCGCCCGCACAACAACAGGCTGATGGAGTGGGTACAAACACGCGGCCGGCTGCGCTCGAATAAATTCATGCTCGATCGTAAAGATATCAAAGGCATGATCCGCAACCTGAAACAGGGCGAAATCCTGTGGTACGCGCCGGATCACGATTACGGCCCGCAAAGCAGCGTGTTCGCGCCGCTCTTCGCCGTGGAAAACGCCGCCACGACCACCGGAACCTTTATCCTGGCGCGCATGGGGCGGCCGTCGATCGTGCCTTTCGTGCCGCGCCGCCTGCCAGATGCTCAGGGCTATGAGCTGATCGTGCAGCCGCCGTTGACGGACTTCCCGCTGGATGATGAAACGCGCGCGGCGGCCAAGATGAACCGCGTGGTGGAAGAACAGGTGCTGCTGGCCCCCGATCAGTACATGTGGCTGCACCGCCGCTTTAAAACCCGCCCAGCCGGCGAGCCGTCGCTGTATTGACCGCCCTTGCGCCTTCGCCCGTCATGCCGGCGGCGAAGGCGCACTCACCTCGCACAAGCATTCTGCGCCAGGGGAACTACACTAATAAGTCACCGACGGCAATTATTGCCGCCAGCAACCATTTCTTCCTGCCCGAGGGCCGGTCGTTGCCTGTCGAGCCACAACCGAGGTCAATGTCATGCTGGTACAACCCTATCTGTTTTTCAGCGGTAACTGTGAGCAAGCGATTAACTTCTACGAACAGCAGTTGAATGCCAAAATTGAAATGGTCCTGCGCTATAAAGACATGCCCGAAGAAGCCCGGCAAGACGGGCCGCAGGACGTCAATCCGGAGGCGATCATGCATGCGCGCCTGCTGATCGGCGACGGCGTACTAATGGCCTCCGACGGCTGCCCGCAAGATGACGGCGGCGGCGCTTCTCATAAAGGCTTCTCGCTGTCGCTGAACCCCAGCGATGCGGAACAAGGACGCAAACTGTTCGACAATCTGGCGCAGGGCGGCCAGGTGACGATGCCTTACCAAGCCACCTTTTGGGCCAAAGGCTTTGGCATGCTGACCGACAAATTCGGCGTCAACTGGATGATCAACGTCGAATAACCCGTCATGGCGCCGCTAGCCATAGCGGTGCCAGTCATACGCCGCCTTGGCGAACAGCACGAACAGCAGCGCCAACAGCGCCAATCCCAACCGCCAATAGGGCGACCGGCGCCGCCGCCAGGCGAAGTACATCATCACCGCCAGCGTCCCCAGCGTAAGGGGGTAATACACCGCCAGCGTCAGTAAAGTGATAATGATATAATCCGACATGGCTCTTTCACTCCGCAGTGTTCACCCCGCCGCTGATACGGGGTGCAAACGCCCTTTCTCGCTATCGCCACGTTAGGGGCTAGAGGTCTGGCGCATTTATGCATAAAATATAAGATTGCTCTTAACTCAAATTGAATAGTAATCAAACAACAAGGGTGACATGACTCAGCAGCAACCCATACAGGATGCCGTGCCGGCGCGCAGCGCTAAAAGCTCCCCATTATTATTTCAGGCCGGCGTGTTTGTCATCATCGTTGCCGCCACGCTGATCCTCTTTAACAGCTGGCAAATCTGGAACGCGCATCAGCGCGATCTGCGCAGCGCCGAGCATGAGTCCGCCAACCTCGCCCGCTCGCTGGCACAGCATGCCGACGATACTTTCATGCAGGTGGACGGCAACCTGCTCGATCTGACCGAACGTCTCCAAACCGACGGGTTGGGCCCATCGCAGCTGACGCGGCTGCAGCGCGTCATGCAGACGCAGGTCGGCAACCTGCCGCAGCTGCACGGGCTGTTTCTCTACGATGCGCGCGGCCGCTGGCTGGCGACCTCCTCGGGCAAATTCATCAAGAACGCCAACAACGCCGATCGCGATTACTTCAAATACCATCAAAACCGCGACGGCGGCGGCCTGTACATCGGCAAGGTGATCCGCAGCCGCACCACCGGCGATCTGATCATTCCCGTTTCGCGGCGTTTCAACAACCCAGACGGCAGCTTTGGCGGCGTGGTGCTGGCGACGCTGTACGTCGATTATTTCCGCCAGTTTTACGACAGCTTCGCCCTCAACACCGACGCCTCACTGAACCTGCTGCTGGCGGACGGCACCATCCTTTACCGCCGCCCTTACTCGGCGGCGTCGATCGGTAAAAATATCGCCAAGGGCGTGTTGTTCAGCGAAATTTTACCGCATTCGGAGTTCGGCAACGCCACCATCACCTCGCTGTACGACAAAGTGGAGCGCATCTACGGCTATTCGCGGGTCAACCGCTTTCCGCTGGTGATCGCCGCCGGGTTGTCGAAACGCGACGCGCTGGCGGACTGGCGCACCGACGCCGGTCTGTTCGCCGCGGGCGGCCTCTCGCTGCTGATGATCCTGTTGGCGATGGGCATGGTGCTACTGCGGCAAATCAAGCACAGCATGCAAACCGAAGCCGAGCTGATGCGCACACGCGATCAGTTGACCAGCATCAACCAGATGCTCGAAGAGCTGGCGCTGCTGGACGGCCTGACCGGGCTGGCCAACCGCCGCCAGTTTGATATCGCGCTGAAGAACGAGCTGGCGCGGGCTTCGCGCAACTACCGCAGCGTGGCGCTGCTGATGCTGGATATCGACTATTTCAAACAGTACAACGACAGCTACGGCCACGTCGCCGGTGACCAGTGCCTGCAGCAGATCGGCCAAACGCTCAAAGGGTTGGCCTGCCGCAGCAACGACGTCCTGGCGCGCTACGGCGGCGAAGAGATGGGGATTATCCTGCCGGATACCGACGTGCAAGGCGCACTGATTTTCGCCGAGCGCGTTATCAACGCGGTACGCGATCTGAAAATTCCGCATCAGGGCAACCCGCACGGCATCGTTACCATCAGCATCGGCATCTGCGCCAAAGTGCCGCATATGTATAACGATACGCCGATCAGCTTTATCAATGAGGCGGACAGTGCGTTGTATCAGGCCAAGAAAAAAGGCAAAAACTGCATTTACGGCGCTTAACCAATAATCGGGTCACCAAGATTTGGCGGCCCGATTTATTCGCCAGAAAAATGAAGTAGTTCCCTCACGAAACATTATTTCACCGGTTTACCCTGCACTCTGAATAAAATAACGGAAATAATAAGCAGTATATTTATTTTCATTACAATTCAATAAGATAAAACACGCCATTCAGCAGGCAATTTGTGCCTTTTTTGATTATTCGTGCCTATACCTCGCCTCGTTTATACCCCGTTTACTTTTCATTGGCATTGCCGGTGATACCCTTATCAGGATTATTCTATCTATCAGGAAGCCATCGCACGCTTCGGCGCATTGCGCCCTGCTGATACAGCCATAATAGAACCCACAAATTTCACGTTGCCATTGGGCGGCCTGCTGACGCCGCTCCAGCCAGCCACTGCGCAAGCCAGTGCAGCCAATCACGCGGCAACCTGAGAGGCAGGAATAAAGCGATATAGATTTGCAAGGAGATCTCATGCCTACTGGCGATATTATGCACGAACAGGCCGTCCTGACGCTGCCGTTACGACAATGGGCGGCAGCGGAAGCATCCAGCGCGGTCAGCGAACTGGAACAGGGCAAGGTGCTGTTTCTGCCCGAACTGGCCTTCACCCTGTCTGAACAGGAAATGCCGCTGCTGGATCCGACATTGGTCGACCCGAAGCGCAAAAACATCAGCTACCAGCCGCTGTTCGGCAAGCTGAGCGGCGTCGCCGCCGCGGAACGCCGGCAGCAGGTTCAGCAATTGCTGGAACGCTATTACCAATCCAGCCGCCAGCTGATCGCCGGGCTGTTGCCCGAATATCAGGAGGCGCTGCACCACCCGACCGGCAGCCTGCGTTTACATCCGGTTTCCGCCTGGCGGGCGGCCAGTTCCTGGCGCAAAGACGACAGCCGGCTGCACGTTGACGCCTTCCCGTCACGCCCGAACTACGGCGAACGCATTCTGCGCATTTTCACCAACATCAACCCGCACGGCGAGCATCGCCAATGGCGGGTCGGCGAGCCGTTCCCTGAGCTGGCGGCACGCTTTATGCCGCGTCTCGCTCGCTACTCCGCCTTCGGCAGTTGGCTGCAGCACCAGGTGCGCATCACCAAAACCCGCCGCAGCCATTATGACCACCTGATGCTGCAGTTGCATGACGCCATGAAGGCCGACGGCGATTATCAGCAACGGGGGCCGCAGCTGGCGCTGACGTTCCCGCCGGGCAGCAGCTGGATTTGCTTCTCTGATCAAACGCCGCATGCCGCGATGGGCGGCCAGTTTATGCTGGAACAGACCTTCCTGCTGCCGGTGAATAAGATGCAGGATCCGCAGCGTTCACCGCTGAAAGTGCTTGAACAGCTGCGCGGTCAGCCGCTGATCTGAATGATTTGCCGCCGCCGGGGGCCGGCGGCGGCAAACGCGCATCACGCTTCGAAGTCCCCCTGTTGGCGCGCCACCAGCGTCAGAATGCTGTACAGCGCCACCGGCTGCTGTTGCTGATTCAACACCTGCACATCCCACACCACCACGCCGTGCGGGCGATCTTCGGCGGTTTTCTGCGGCTTGCGGATTTTCTTTTTGCAGGTCAACCGCACCTGAATGGTATCGCCGATCTTCACCGGCTCGATAAAGCGCAAATTTTCCATGCCGTAGTTGGCGATCACCGGCCCGACGGCGGCGTCGACAAACAGCCCGGCCGCGGCGGACACCACAAAGTAACCGTGCGCCACCCGCTCGCCGAACAGCGAGTCGGCGGCGCCGATCTTGTCCATGTGCGCGTAGAAATGGTCGCCGCTCAGGCAGGCGAAGTTGACGATATCCGCTTCGGTCACGGTGCGGCGCGCGGTCAACAGGCTGTCGCCCAGCTGCAGCTGCTCGAAGTATTTCCGGAACGGATGCACCGGATGCTCGGCGACCGGCGCGCCGCGCACCCATTCGCCGCCGATGGCCGCCAGCATCGCCGGGCTGCCCTGGATCGCCGTGCGCTGCATATAGTGTTTCACCGCGCGCAGCCCGCCCAGCTCTTCACCGCCGCCGGCGCGCCCCGGGCCGCCGTGTACCAGCATCGGCAGCGGCGAACCGTGGCCGGTGGACTCCGCCGCCGCCCGCTCATCCAAAATCAACATGCGGCCGTGGGCGCAGGCCGCCGCGCGAATGAAGCGCGTGGCCAATGCCGGATCGGCGGTCACCAGCGAGCCCGCCAGGCTGCCCTGCCCCAGCAACGCCAACGCGATCGCCTGTTCGGTATCCGCATACGGCATCAGCGTCGCCACCGGGCCGAAGGCCTCGGTGCCGTGCACCGCCTGATGGGTGAACGGATCGGCGCAATATAACAGGGTCGGCGGATAAAACGCCCCGCCGCGCGCGCCGTCGCCCAGCACCTCCAGCTTATCCAGCGCCGCGCCACAGAGCGGTTCGCAGCCGTTGCGCAGCAGGAACTCCACCTTGCTTTGCACATCATCACGCTGCTCGTGGCTGACCAACGCCCCCATGCGCACCTGCTCCAGCTGCGGGTCGCCCACCGTCACCCCCGCCAGGCGCTGCAGCAAGGCCTGACGAACCGCCGCCACCTGCGCCGCCGGCACGATGATGCGGCGGATCGCGGTGCATTTCTGCCCCGCCTTGGCGGTCATTTCACGGCACACTTCTTTGATGAACAGCGCAAACTCGGGCATTTCCGGCGTCACGTCTTCCGCCAGCACGCAGCAGTTGAGCGAATCCGCCTCCATGGTGAACGCGATCGATTTCTCCAGCAGGCGCGGGTGTGCCCGCAGCCGCTGCCCGGTCTGCGCCGAACCGGTGAAAGTCACCGCATCCTGGTAATCCAGGTGCGAGAACATGTCGCCGACGCCGCCGCAAACCAGCTGCAGCGCCCCTTCCGGCACCAGGCCGCTGTCGACGATCAGCCTGACCATCGCCTGCGTCAGCTGCGCGGTGGCGGTGGCCGGCTTGATGATGGCCGGCATGCCCGCCAGCCAGGTCGGCGCCAGTTTCTCCAGCATGCCCCAGCACGGGAAGTTGAAGGCGTTGATGTGCAGTGCCACGCCGGGGCGCGAAGTGAGCACGTGGCGGGCGGCGAACTGCGCCTGTTTCGACAATGGGATCAGCTCGTCTTCCGGCCACAGGGTATCGTCCGGCAGATCGCGGCCGGCCATGCCGGCATAGGCGAACAGCGTGGCGATGCCGCCCTCGATATCGACCCAGCCGTCGCTGCGCGTCGCCCCGGTTTGATAGGAAATCTGATACAGCGCCTCTTTATGCGCCAGCAGGTGTTTGGCTACCGCTTTCAGCATCTGGGCGCGCTGCTGGAACGTCATGTGCGCCAGCGCCGGGCCGCCGCGGCTGCGGGCATAGTCCAGGCTCGCCGCCAACGGCAGGCCGTCGGTGCAGACCTGGTACAGCGCTTCGCCGGTCACCGCGTGGCGGATTTCGCGCACCTCTCCCTGCCCGTACACCCAGGCGCCAGAAAGATAACTGTGTAACTGCTGCATGTGCCCTCCGAAATTCATAAATTTTCACCATACAGCTTAATTACGTATCATATAAATGCCAGTCGAGGCCAAATCAAATTTTAACAAAAAGAGAACAAAAGGCGTTTTCAGATCGCTTAACCTGCCATAAACAAGTAATTAATCACTTTATTTATCAAATAAAATCAAATAAATAACAAAAACAATTGTGAGTAACCTCGCAAAACCACATTAATTACGTTTGATCTTTTTGTTATCAGTTTGTAGCCTTATGGTTAGTTAAAGTGATTCACATTTTTATGTTTAATGTGAAAAATACGAATCACCAAGAGGCAAGCATGACAACTGACACACAGTATCAGCAGCATTTCGACGACAAGATCGCGGCGGATATCGCCATTGAGGCCAAAGACTGGATGCCGGACGCCTACCGTCAGAACCTGATTCGGCAGATTGGCCAACACGCCCACTCGGAAGTCATCGGCATGCTGCCGGAAGCCAACTGGCTGACGCGCGCCCCCACGCTGCGCCGCAAAGCGGTGCTGCTGGCCAAAGTGCAAGATGAGGCCGGCCACGGTCTGTACCTCTACAGCGCCGCCGAAACCCTCGGCTGTTCGCGCCAGGACATCTACCAAAAGATGCTCGACGGCAAGATGAAGTACTCCTCTATCTTCAATTACCCCACGCTCAACTGGGCGGATATCGGCGTGATCGGCTGGCTGGTCGACGGCGCCGCCATCGTCAACCAGGTGGCGCTGTGCCGCGCGTCCTACGGCCCCTATGCGCGGGCGATGGTAAAGATCTGCAAAGAGGAAAGCTTCCATCAGCGCCAGGGCTACGAGGCGGTAATGGCAATGGCCAACGGCAGCGACACGCAGCGCGCCATGCTGCAGGACGCCATCGATCGCTTCTGGTGGCCGGTGCTGATGATGTTCGGCCCGAGCGACGCCGACTCCCCCCACAGCGCCCAGAGCATGGCGTGGAAGATCAAACGCCACAGCAACGATGAGCTGCGGCAGAAGTTCGTCGACAACACCGTGCCGCAGCTTGAAACGCTGGGCATGACGGCGCCGGATCCGGAGCTGCGCTGGGACGCCGCCGCCGGTCACTATCGTTTCGGCGAAATCGACTGGAGCGAGCTGCATGAGGTGATCAAAGGGCGCGGCCAATGCAACCACGAACGCCTGCAGGCCAAACGCCGCGCCTGGGAAGACGGCGCCTGGGTGCGCGACGGCGCCATGGCCCACGCCGCGAAAAACGCCGCCTCCGCCGCATAGCCAACATAAGGAACCGAGATCATGAGCCACGTTGAATGGCCGCTGTATGAAGTGTTTATCCGCAGCAAACAAGGGCTGGCGCATCGCCACGTCGGCAGCCTGCACGCCGCCGACGACCAAATGGCGCTGGAAAACGCCCGCGACGCCTACACGCGCCGCAACGAAGGCTGCTCGATCTGGGTGGTGCAATCGCGCCATCTGATCGCCTCGCAGCCGGAAGATCGCGGCGCGTTCTTCGATCCGTCCGAAGACAAGATCTACCGTCATCCGACGTTTTACACCATTCCCGACGGCATCAAGAACATGTAGAGGCGACCATGACGGTTAACGATCCGCGCATCAGCTATTTACTCCGCCAGGGCGACACGCCTCTGATCCTCGCCCAGCGCCTGTGCGCCTGGTGCGGCCACGCGCCCGAGTTGGAAATCGATCTGGCGCTGGCCAACATCGGGCTCGATCTGCTCGGCCAGGCGCGCAACTTCCTGGGCTACGCCGCCGAACTGGCCGGCCCGCCCTGCAGCGAAGACAGCCTGGCCTTCGGCCGCGACGAGCGCCAGTTTCATAACCTGCTGTTGGCGGAGCAGCCGAACGGCGGTTTCAACGACACGCTGGTGCGTCAGTTCCTGCTCGATGCCTACCACGTACAGCTGCACGAGGCGCTGAGCCGCAGCCGCGACGCGCAGATCGCCGCCATCGCCGCCAAGTCGTTGAAGGAGGCCGATTATCACCTGCGCTTCAGCCACGGCTGGATGATCCGCCTCGGCGACGGCAACGACGTCAGCCACCGCAAGATCCAGCAATCGCTGGATAACCTGTGGCGCTTCACCGCCGAGCAGTTCCACGCCGACGCGCTGGAGCTGGAACTGGCGGAACAAGGCATCGCCGTCGATCCCCGCGAACTGCAGGCCCCCTGGCAAGCGCAGGTGGAAGAGACGCTGCGCCAGGCGACGCTGGCGCTGCCTGCCGAGCAGGCGTTCCGACACGGCGGCAAGCAAGGCCGGCACAGCGAACACCTCGGCCCGCTGCTGGCGGAGATGCAGTTCCTGCAGCGCGCCTATCCAAACGGGCAATGGTAGGAGGCCACGATGAACGTCACCCGTTTGCAACCCGCCGAAATTCCGCAGATTTGGCACTGCCTGCAGCAGATCAGCGATCCCGAGCTGCCGGTGCTGTCGATCACCGATTTGGGCATGGTGCGCGACGTGGCGCGCGACGGCGCTGGCTGGCGCGTGACCTTCACCCCGACGTACTCCGGCTGCCCGGCCACCGAATTTCTGCTCAACGCCATCGAGCAGCGGCTGGCGGCCGCCGGCTTCAGCCCGGTGCAGGTGGACATTCGCCTCAGCCCGGCCTGGACCACCGACTGGATGAACGCCGACGCCCGCGAGCGGCTGCGGCAATACGGCGTAGCGCCCCCGCAGGGCCACACCTGCGATCGGCCACACGCCCACGGCCCGGTAGCCTGCCCGCGCTGCGGCAGCACCCACAGCGAGAAGATCAGCGAGTTCGGCTCCACCGCCTGCAAAGCGCTGTACCGCTGCTGCGACTGCCGGGAACCGTTCGATTATTTCAAATGCATATAGGAGCGCTGACACCATGACGGTCTTTCATCGCCTGAACGTCGCCGCCATCGAGCGCGAAACGCCGGACGCCGTAGCCATCACCCTGCGGGTGCCCGAAGAGCTGCAAAACCAATACCGCTATACCCCCGGCCAGCACCTGACGCTCAAGGCGTTGGTCAACGGCGAAGAGTTGCGGCGTTGCTATTCCATCTGCAGTTCACCGCAGGAAGGCCTGCTGCAGATCGGCGTGAAGGCGATTGATCAGGGCCGTTTCTCCGGCTTCGTCAACCGCATGCTGAAAGTCGGCGACGCGCTGGAGGTGATGGTGCCGCAGGGGCGCTTCGGCTACCAGCCGCAGGCAGAGCGCCACGGCAACTACCTGGCGATCGCCGCCGGCTCCGGCATCACGCCGATGCTGTCGATCATCAAGGCGACGCTGCAGCTCGAACCGGGCAGCAGCTTCACCCTGATCTACGGCAACCGCAACAGCCGTTCGATGATGTTCAAAGAAGCGCTGTCGGATCTGAAAAACCGCTACCCGCAGCGTTTTCAGCAGCTGTATCTGTTCAGCCAGGAAAGTCTCGACAGCCCGCTGCTCAGCGGCCGTATCGACCGCGACCGCCTCGCGGCGATCGGCGGCGCGCTGCTGGATTTCCGCGACTATGACCACGCCTTTATCTGCGGGCCGGAATCGATGATGGACGACGCGCAAACCGTGCTGGAACAGGCCGGCGTCCCGGCCAACCACATCCACAGCGAACGCTTCAACACCAGCGGTTTGGCCGCCCGCCCGCGCCACAGCGGCGATCGCAACGCCACCCGGGTGGCGATCCTGCTCGACGGCCGCCGGTTGGATATCGAGATCGGCGAACAGGACGACAGCATTCTCGACGCCGCGCTGCGCCAGGGCGCCGACCTGCCCTACGCCTGCAAAGGCGGCGTCTGCGCCACCTGCAAATGCCGTCTGAAGGCCGGCCAGGTGGAGATGGGCGTCAACTATAGCCTGGAGCCGGATCAGCTGGCTGCGGGCTACGTATTGAGCTGCCAGTCGTGGCCGAAAGGTGACGGCGTGGTATTGGACTTCGACGTCTAGGAGCCGCGATGGACACCCCCTTTATTTTGCATCAGCAGCAGCACCGCGTGGTCACGCTGACGCTGCATCGCCCGGAGGCGCGCAACGCCCTGAGCACGCCGTGCCTGGAACAGCTGGTTGCACGGCTGGAGCAGGCCGACGCCGACAGCGGCGTGGGCGCCGTGGTGATCGCCGGTGCGGCGCGCTTCTTCGCCGCCGGCGCCGATCTGCGCGAATTGCAACAGCAGGATCTGCCGGCCGCGCTGGCGGATCGCCGTCCGCAGCTGTGGCAGCGTCTGGCGCAGTTCAGCAAGCCGCTGCTGGCGGCGGTGAATGGTTATGCCCTGGGCGCCGGCTGCGAGCTGGCGCTGGCCTGCGACATCGTCATCGGCGGCGAAAGCGCCCGCTTCGGCCTGCCGGAGATCACCCTCGGCCTGATGCCGGGCGCCGGAGGCACCCAGCGCCTGATCCGCTGCGTCGGCAAGTCGCGCGCCAGCCAGATGGTGCTGACCGGTGAGCCCATCGATGCCCGCACCGCGCTGCAGGCCGGTCTTATCAGCGAAGTGTGCGTCGATGCCCTGACACTGGAACGCACGCAGCAGATTGCCGATCGCATCAGCCGTCAGGCGCCGCTGGCGCTGCGCGCCGCCAAACAGGCGCTGAAACAGGCCGAGGAAACCGGCCTCAGCCAGGGGCTGGCGATGGAGCGTCAGCAGTTCGTCACCCTGGCCGCCACCGACGATCGCCGCGAAGGCATCGCCGCCTTTTTCGAAAAACGTACGCCAAACTATCAGGGGCGCTGATTTATGGATAACGCATTGATTCTCAGCCATCTCGACGCCGGCGTGTTGACGCTGACCCTCAACCGGCCGGATCGGCTCAACAGCTTTAACGACGAGATGCATCGCCAGCTGAGCGAAGCGCTGACGCAAGCCGAGCGCGACGACAGCGTGCGCTGCCTGCTGATCGCCGGCGCCGGGCGCGGTTTCTGCGCCGGGCAGGATCTCAACGATCGCAACGTCAGCGCCGATCAACAGGCGCCGGATCT
Organism: Serratia sp. TSO36; assembly: GCF_057808395.1. NCBI lineage: Bacteria > Pseudomonadati > Pseudomonadota > Gammaproteobacteria > Enterobacterales > Yersiniaceae > Serratia > Serratia sp. TSO36. Next base: position 39,987 of record NZ_JBJZOU010000016.1, read on the forward strand.
CGGTCTGTCGGTCGAACGTTTCTACAACCCCCTGATCCGTCGCCTGACCGCCCTGCCGAAGCCGGTGGTGTGCGCGGTCAACGGCGTGGCGGCCGGCGCCGGCGCCGCGCTGGCCCTGGCGTGCGATATCGTCATCGCCGCCGACAATGCCAGCTTCATTCAGTCGTTCTGCCGTCTGGGGCTGGTACCTGACTCCGGCGGCAGCTGGTTCCTGCCGCGGCTAGCCGGCCACGCCCGCGCGATGGGCATGGCCATGCTGGGTGACAAAATCAGCGCCCAACAGGCGCTGGCGTGGGGCATGATCTGGCAGGTGGTGCCGGCGGATGAATTGGCCGACCACACGCAAACGCTGGCGCGCCATCTGGCTACCCAGCCGACCTATGGCCTGGGGCTGATCAAAAAAGCCCTCTACAGCTCGGCCACCAACAGCCTCGATCAGCAGCTCGATCTGGAGCGCGATCTGCAACGCCTGGGCGGCCGCAGCGACGACTATCGCGAAGGCGTCAGCGCGTTCTTTGCCAAACGCACGCCCAACTTCAGCGGGAAATAGCCATGAATGCGCCCCTTCTTAACGGCCAGGTGGCGGTGATCGGCGCCGGCACCATGGGCATCGGCATCGCCCAGGTGGCCGCCGCCGCCGGCCATCCGGTGCGGCTGTTCGATATCGCGCCCGCCGCCGCCCAGCGCGCGATCGACGATCTCGCTCGCCGCCTGCGCCAGCGGGTAGACGGCGGCAAGGCCGACGCCGCGCCCACCGAAGCGCTGCTGGCGCGCCTCGAACGCGCCGACTCGCTCGAGCAGCTGGCCGACTGCACGCTGGTGATTGAAGCGGTGGCGGAAAATTTGGCGATTAAGCAGAGCCTGTTCCGCGATCTGGAGGCGATCTGCTCGCCCACGACGCTGTTCGTAAGCAATACCTCTTCGCTGTCGATCACCGCCATCGCCGGCGCGCTGCAACATCCGCAGCGCATGGCCGGGCTGCACTTCTTCAACCCGGCGCCGCTGATGAAGCTGGTGGAGATCGTCAGCGGCCTGGAGACCGGCGCCGAGACCCTCGCCGCGCTGCAGGCCCTGGCGCAGCGCTGGGGTAAACAAAGCGTCGTATGCCGCTCGACGCCGGGATTTATCGTCAACCGCGTGGCGCGGCCGTTCTATGCCGAAACCCTGCGCGCGCTGGAGGAACGGGTGGCCGACGCCGCCACGCTGGACGCGGTATTGCGCGACGCCGGCGGTTTCGCCATGGGCCCGCTGCAGTTGACCGATCTGATCGGCCAGGACGTCAATTACGCCGTGACCGAATCGGTGTATCAGGCCTTCTATCAGGATCCGCGTTTCACGCCCTCACTGGTGCAGCAGGAACTGGTGGCGGCCAGGCGCCTCGGCCGCAAGTCCGGCCGCGGTTTCTACCGCTACGACGCACCGCGATCCGCCGCCGCGATCGCCTTTGCGCCTCTGGCGCAGGCCGCATTGCCGCAACGCGTTACGCTGCACGGCGACTGGTCTTCGCTGGCCGATTTGGCGGAACTGTTGATCGAAAATGCGGGGGCGATCAAACAACCCGGCCAGACCAGCCCGCACGTCACGATCGACGACGTTACACTGATGTTAACCAATGGTAAAACCGCCGGCCAGCTGGCCGACGAACGTGGAACGCCCGTGGTGCTGTTCGATCTCTGTGCCGACTATGCGCACGCCTCCGCCATCGCCATCAGCTGCGCGGCGCAAAACGATGCGCAACACAATGCCAAAGCGATTCGCCTGCTGCAGTCCCTTGGCAAGCAGGTCATTCAACTGCCGGATTACCCCGGCCTGCTGACGATGCGCACCCTGGCCATGCTGGCCAACGAAGCGCTCGACGTGGTGAACAAAGGCGTCGCCAGCGCCGAAGATACCGATCTGGCGATGCTGCGCGGCGTCAACTATCCGCGCGGCCCGCTGGCCTGGGGCGCCGCGCTCGGCTGGTGCCACATTCTGGCGACGCTGGAAAACCTGCAACGCTATTACGGCGAAGCGCGCTATCGCCCGATGCCGTTGCTGCGCCGCTACGCTTCCCCCGCCTCTTTCCCAGGAGCCGAACGATGAACGCCAATACGCCGCGCGCGCTGGCTCAGCGCTGCGCCGAACAGATGTTCCAGCAAGATACCTGCGCTCAGGCGATGGGAATGCACATCGACGCCGTCGACGCCGGATACGCTCAGGTCAGCATGACCGTCGGCCCGCAGATGCTCAACGGCCACCAGACCTGCCACGGCGGCCAGCTGTTCAGCCTGGCGGACACCGCCTTCGCCTACGCCTGCAACAGCCAGGGGTTGGCAGCGGTGGCCTCCGGCTGCAGCATCGACTTCGTCCGCCCGGCGCTGGCCGGCGACCGCCTTACCGCCAGCGCTGCGGTGCGCCACCAGGGCAAAGCCACCGGGCTGTATGACGTCGAGATCGTTAACCAACTGGGCAAAACCGTCGCCTGGTTCCGCGGCCGCGCGCACCGCCTCGGCCACAGCATTTTAGGAGATCAGGCATGAATCAGGCATTTATCTGCGACGGCGTGCGCACCCCGATCGGCCGCTATGGCGGCGCGCTGGCCCAGGTGCGCGCCGACGACCTGGCCGCCCTGCCGCTGCGCGTGCTGTTGGAACGCCATCCGCAGGTAGATTGGGCGCAGCTGGACGACGTGATCCTCGGCTGCGCCAACCAGGCCGGGGAAGACAACCGCAACCTGGCGCGCATGGCGCTGCTGCTGGCCGGCGTGCCGGTCGGCGTTTCCGGCACCACGGTGAACCGCCTGTGCGGATCGGGCCTGGATGCGCTGGCGATGGCGGCACGCAGCATCAAGGCCGGCGACGCCGGGCTGCTGCTGGCGGGCGGCGCGGAATCGATGACCCGTGCGCCGCTGGTGATGGGCAAGGCCGACAGCGCCTTCAGCCGCCAGGCGCAGCTGTACGACACCACCCTCGGCTGGCGCTTCGTCAATCCGCGGATGCAGGCCGAGTTCGGCACCGATTCGATGCCGGAGACCGCCGAAAACGTCGCGGCGCAGTTCAACATCAGCCGTGCCGATCAGGACGCCTTTGCGCTGCGCAGCCAGCAGCGCGCCGCCCGGGCGCAGGCGCTGGGCCACCTGGCGCAGGAGATAGCCCCGGTCAGCCTCACCGGCAAAAAAGGCGCGGTGACGCTGTTCAGCCAGGATGAACACCCGCGCCCCGACACCACCTTCGAGCAGCTGCAGGCGCTGAAAACCCCGTTCCGTCAGCCCGGCAGCGTCACCGCCGGCAACGCCTCAGGCCTGAACGACGGTGCGGCGGCGCTGATCGTCGCCTCCGAAGCGATGGCGGCGCGCCAGGGGCTGACGCCGCGCGCGCGCATCGTTGCCACCGCCACCTGCGGCGTGGAGCCCCGGCTGATGGGCATCGGCCCGCTGCCGGCCACCCGCAAGGTGCTGGAGATCGCCGGGCTGAGCCTGGCGCAGATGGACGTTATCGAACTGAACGAAGCGTTCGCCGCCCAGGCGTTGGCGGTGATGCGCCAGCTTGGCCTGCCGGACGATGCCCCGCAGGTCAACCCCAACGGCGGCGCGATCGCTCTGGGGCATCCGCTGGGCATGAGCGGCGCGCGCCTGGCGCTGGCCGCCCTGTTTGAACTGGAACGGCGAGCCGGCCGCTACGCGCTTTGCACCATGTGCATCGGCGTTGGCCAGGGCATCGCCATGATCATTGAGCGTGTCTGACCCCTGAGGCTAACCATGACAATAAATCCACAGCCCCTCGAAACGATCGAATTCGCCTCGCGCGATGAGATTGAAGCGTTGCAGTTGGCGCGTCTGAAGTGGACGCTGCACCACGCCTACGACAATGTGCCGATGTACAAACGCAAATTCGACCAGGCCGGCGTGCACCCCGACGATCTCAAACAGCTGAGCGATCTGGCGCGCTTCCCCTACACCACCAAGCAGGATCTGCGCGACAACTACCCGTTCGACACCTTCGCGGTGCCGATGGAACAGGTGGTGCGCATCCACGCCTCCTCGGGCACCACCGGCCGGCCGACGGTGGTGGGTTACACCCAGCGCGACATCGATAACTGGGCCGATATCGTCGCTCGCTGTCTGCGCGCCGGCGGCGCCACCGCCAAAGACAAGGTGCACGTCGCCTACGGTTACGGCCTGTTCACCGGCGGCCTTGGCGCGCACTACGGTGCGGAGCGGCTCGGCGCGACGGTGATCCCGATGTCCGGCGGCCAGACGGAACGCCAGGCGCAGCTGATCCTCGATTTCAAACCCGACATCATCATGGTGACGCCGTCCTATTGCCTGACGCTGATCGACGAGCTGGAACGCAAGATGGGCGGCGACGCGCGCGGCTGCTCGCTGCGGCTCGGCGTGTTCGGCGCCGAACCCTGGACCGAAGCCCTGCGCCACGAAATCGAAACCCGCATGGGCATCAAGGCGCTGGACATTTACGGCCTGTCGGAAGTGATGGGGCCGGGCGTGGCGATGGAGTGCCTGGAAAGCGGCGGCGGCCCCACCATTTGGGAAGACCACTTCCTGCCGGAGATCATCTGCCCGGAAACCGGCGTCGTCCTGCCGGACGGCGAGCACGGCGAACTGGTGTTCACCACCCTCACCAAAGAGGCGCTGCCGGTGATCCGCTACCGCACCCGCGATCTCACCCGGCTGCTGCCGGGCGACGCACGCCAGATGCGCCGCATGGGCAAAATCACCGGCCGCTCCGACGACATGCTGATCATCCGCGGCGTCAACGTCTTCCCGTCGCAGGTGGAAGAGCAGATCATGCAGTTCGAGCAACTGTCGCCGCACTATCAGCTGCAGGTCAGCCGCAGCGGGCACCTGGACACGCTGGCGGTGCGCGTCGAGCTGAAAGAATCGGCGCTCAGCCTCAGCCACCAGCAGCGTTGCGACATCTGCCACCAGCTGCGCCACCACATCAAATCGATCGTGGGCGTCAGCACCGACGTCAGCATCGCCAACTGCGGCGATATTCCGCGCTCGGAAGGCAAAGCGCAGCGCGTGGTCGATCTGCGGCCGCGCTGAGGCGCACGGCGTCACGGATGACGCCGCCCCAAATTAGGCGTAATGTTATGGCTCATCGAATGCTAACCCATGGAAAAATATGGAACATAAACTGAATGAGTTCATTCGCCATGCCGTCGACGCGCAGCCGATCAGCGGCACCTCGCTGATCATTTCGCTGTACGGCGACGCGCTCAGCCACCGCGGCGGCGAAGTGTGGCTCGGCAGCCTGAGCGCGCTGCTGGAGGCCTTCGGCTTCGGCGATCGCTTCGTGCGCACCTCGGTGTTCCGCCTGCAAAAAGAAGGGTGGTTGGCGGTGGAGAAAATAGGCCGCCGCAGCTTCTACCGCGTGACCGAGCAAGGGATGCGCCAGTTCCGCCACGCCGAATCGAAAATCTATTTGCGCGAGCAGCCCGCCTGGGACGGCAAGTGGGAGCTGTTGCTGCTGGAAAGCGCCGAAAAAAACGCGCGCGCGCGGCTGAAAAAAGAGCTGGGCTGGCTCGGGTTCGGGCAAATCGCCAACAACCTGATGGCCGCTCCCACCCATGCGCAAACCGACGTGACGGCGCTGCTCGGCGAGCTGAACGCCAGCGAGCAGGTGATTTATTTCCGCGCCGATTATCCCTACAACCGCTCCGAGCAAACCCTGCAGAAATTGGTGGCCGACTGCTGGTCGCTGAGCGAGGTGGCGGCCGGCTATCATGAGTTTATCGTCTCCTTCCGGCCGCTGATGGCGCTGCTGCGCGAAGTCGACCCGGCGGCGCTGACGCCGCTGCGCTGTTTCCAGATTAAGCTATTATTGATTCACTTCTTCCGTCGCGTGGTGTTGAAAGATCCGCTGCTGCCGGACGCGCTGCTGCCCACGCAGTGGGAGGGCCAGATCGCCCGCAATCTGTGCATCAATCTCTATCAGCAGGTCGATCGCGCCGCGACGGAGTACGTCAGCGCGCTGGCGGAAACCACCATCGGCGCCCTGCCCGCGCCGGCCGCCGGCTACTATCGGCGCTTCGGCGGCCTGCCGCGCGACCCTACATATTAAGGAACTCACGCTATGCCTGTGTATCAGATTGACGGCCTGACGCCGGTCGTTGACCCCAGCAGTTACGTGCACCCGACGGCGGTGCTGATCGGCGACGTGATCGTCGGCAAACACGTGTACATCGGCCCGAATGCCAGCCTGCGCGGCGATTTTGGCCGCCTGGTGATCTGCGACGGCGCCAACATTCAGGACAACTGCGTGATGCACGGCTTCCCGCAGCAGGACACGGTGGTGGAAGAAGACGGCCATATCGGCCACGGCGCCATCCTGCACGGCTGTCGCATTCGCCGCAATGCGATGGTGGGCATGAATGCGGTGGTGATGGACGGCGCGGAGATCGGCGAGAACACCATCGTCGGCGCGATGGCGTTCGTCAAAGCCGCGGCGACTCTCGAAGCCAACAAGCTGGTGGTCGGCAGCCCGGCGCGCGTGTTGCGCGATCTGACCGAGCAAGAACTGGCCTGGAAGATCGCCGGCACCCGCGAATATCAGGATCTGGTTCAGCGCTGCAAATCCTCGCTGCGCGAAGTGGCGCCGCTGACCGAAATCGAACCGGGCCGCCAGCGCCTGAGCTTCGGCGACCACCTGATCCCGAAAAGCCAGCTGTAATCCCCGGGGCTGAGGCGCGCCTCAGCCCCTCTCCCGCATTACTCCACCTCCGGCGCCTTGAACGGCGACGGCGCCGCCGCGCGGCGGCTTTGGAAGCGGTAGGCCGCCACCAGCAGCAAGGTGAACGGAATACCGAACCACAGCGTCATGCGGAAGAATTCGGTAAACGCGGTCGAGATCATCAGCGCCGCCATCAGCCCGGCGCCCAGCAAGGTGGTATAGGGGAACCCCCACATGCGGAATTTCAGGTGGTTCTGCCGATGCCGGCGGCGGAAGAACAGATGGGTGACGAAAATCATCAGCCAGGTAAAGCAGGCGCCATACACCGAAATGGACATCATGGCGGCGAACGAGGTTTCCGGCGCCACCAGGCTCAGCACGATAGACACCACGATGCCGATGCACGACATCGCCAACGCATTGACCGGAATGCCGCGCCGGCTGACGCGCCCCAATGCCGCCGGCGCCTGCCCGGCGCGCGACAGCGAGAACATCATGCGGGTGGTGATATACAGCTGGCTGTTCATCGCCGACAGCGCCGCCACCAGCACGATAAAGTTGAAAATACCGGCGGCGGCGGGCAGATGGATGACGTTCATCGCCATCAGGAACGGGCTTTCGCCGGTGCCGGACTGGCGCCAGGGCACGATGGCCAGCATCAGGGCGATCGACAGCATGTAGAAGATGAACAGCCGCACGAGGGTGCCCTTGAACGCCACCTTCACCGCAATCACCGGATTTTTCGCCTCGCCGGCGGCCACCGCGATCATTTCAATGCTCAGGTAGCTGAAGATGGACACGATCGTTGCGAACCACATGCCCTTGACGCCAAACGGCATGAAGCCGCCGGCGGTCAGGTTGCGCAGGCCGTAGGCCGGGTTGCCCGAGAACGCCAGCATGCCGAGACCGATCAGAATGAACGCCACGATCGCCGTCACTTTGACGGTGGACAGCGCGTATTCCACCTGGCCGAACGACTTCACGCCGATCACATTGACGACGATCACCGCCGCCGAGAACAGCAGCACCCACGGCCAGGTCGGCGTCGCCGGGAACCAGAACTGCATGTACATGCCGATGGCGGTAACTTCGGTGCCCACCGCCAGCACCACGCAAGACCAGTAGGAATAACGCACCAGAAAACCGAACAGCGGGCCGAGATAGAATTCGGCGTAGTCGCCGAACGAGCCGGGCGTCGGATGTTCGGAGGTCATTTCCGCCAGGCACCCCATCAACAGCAGCGCAATAACGCCGCCGATCAGGTAGCTCAGCAATACCGCCGGCCCCGCCATCTGAATGGCGTAGGCACTACCGAGAAACAGCCCGGTGCCGATAGCGCCGCCGATCGCCAGCATCGACATCTGCCCGGCGGTAAGATGCTTGTTCAACCCGCCCTGACGGCGGGCGATATGCTCAAAATCATTCATCTGTGGCATGGCTGGGTTCCCGGGCGAAGTTAGACGGTACGGGTGACGTCGAGAATGGCGGCGGTCACGTAGTCAATATTGCCGGGGTTGAGCCCCGGCAGGCACATGCGGCCGGGCGAAAATCATTCTGCCGGTCGTAATAGAGGCCAATGCCTAAATTCACTTTTTGCGGATTGGGATCCTGCAAATAGACTCCCATCAGCGATGGAACAGAATCGGCCGCGGAAGGTGCAATCTGTTTAAACATGACGCATCCTTAACTCGTTATTGAATTAATATGAAGACGGACTTAATGAGAAATTAAATCAGGCGATGGCGCTGACGGTAATTTCTATTTTCATTCCCGGCACCACCAATTTTTCGACAATAACCGTGGAGCGATTGGGATAAGGATAATTAAAGTATTTCCGGTAAATATCATCGAGCAATTTAACGTCATTAACGTCGGTGAGATAAACCATTACCTGCAGCACCTTATCGCTGTGGCTGCCCGCCGCCTTCAGCGTCTGGGCCAGGTTGTCGAAGGTTAACGCAATCTGTTGCTCAGGCGCGCCGGTCTCGATGCTGCCGTCCACCCGCACCGGGCCGTGGGCGGTAAACAGCATGCCGCCGCCCCGGGTAGCCCAGGAAAAAGGCTGGCCGATCTCCGGCAGCCCGGTTTCTACGATCTCGCGCATGTCAGTGGTTCCCGTGGTGGTCAAGTTGGCGAAGCAGCGCGCCGTCGGCGGCGAACAACGCATCCAGAATGGTGAAATGATTGGCGCCGGGCACCGCGACCAGATCGGCCGGCAGCCCGCCTTGGCGCAGCGCCGCATGATAGTGCTGCGACTGGCCGATCAGTTCCGGCAGCTCATCAGCGCCGTAATACAACGTGAGCGGCTTACTGCGCGCCGGCGGGTGACGCGCCGGGCTGAGCGTTTCAATCTGCCGCGCGGTCAGCTGCAGCGCCCGGTTGACATAGCTCTCTTGCAGCGGCGCCAGTTCGAACAGGCCGCTGACGGGAAAGACCGCATCCACCAACGCATGCCGCTGCCAAAACGCCGCCAGATGCCCGCCGGCGGAATGGCCGCACAGATGCACCGGATGGGCATAGTGCGGCGGCAGACGGCGCTGAATAGCATCAAGCGCCGCCCCCACCTGGCGACAAATAGCGTCAAGATTAACCGCCGGCGCCAGCGCATATTCCACCAGCACCACGTCAAAACCCAACGCCAACGGCCCGGCGGCGATAAAGGCGAAATCTGCCTTATCGCAGCATTGCCAATAGCCGCCGTGAATAAAAATTAACGTGCCCTGGTGCTGCTTTGCAGAATAAAGCCAATCAAACGTCTCGCGTTCGCTTTCGCCATACGCAATATTCTTTTCATGCTTAGCCTGATGATAAATAGCCGCGCTGCGAGTTTGAAATGAAGTCAAAATAGCGTCTTCATTATCCACCGTGGCGCCGTTGTCATAGCTCCCCGCAAGTTGTTTCATATATTAAACTTCGTTTATTATTTAAGATATGAATTAACTATTAGCACCGGCAACATTATTGTCAAGATGGGCGCATCAGCAATGCGCGCCCGGTAAAATAAAATGAGACAGGCGGCGAAAAAGTTTAACCCATGAAACTTTTCGCGCTTATTTTCCCCGCCCGTCCGGCTGAATTTGCGGCAATGCGCTGAGCCGTTCAAACGCATAATCCCAAAAGGCGCGCACCTTCAGCGGCATGCGCTGCGCCTGCTGCGCCACCAGCTGTACCGGCATCGGCAACGGTTCATGGTCCGCCAGCAGCCGTACCAGCGTGCCGGCGGCCAGATCGTCCGCTACCTGATACGAGAGCAGCCGGGCGATGCCCTTGCCGGCGCGCACCGCCAGCAGCTGCGCCTCCACGTCGTTGAGCAACAGCCGGGGAGCCAAGCGCACGCGCTCGCCGTTTTCCTGCGGGCCGAAGCGCCATTCGCGCAGCGACGGCCGCTGGGTGCCAACGATGGTGGCGTGCTCCGCCAGCTGCGCCGGCGAGCGCGGCTCGCCGCAGCGCGCCAGGTAAGCCGGGCTGGCGACCGTCACCCGGCTGACCTGCCCCAGCCGCCGCGCCACGCGGGAAGAGTCCTGCAGATGACCGATGCGCACCGCGATATCCAATCCTTCGTCGATCAGATCGAGATTGCGATCGTTCAACACCATTTCGATCTGCATCTGCGGATAGTCATCGAGAAACGCCATCACCACTGGCGCCACGTAGCGGCGGCCGAACTGCACCGGCGAGGTGACGCGCAGCAAGCCGCTCAGCTGCGCTTCGGCGGTATCCTGCACCACCGCCTGATAATCCTGCAGCAGCTGTTGCGCGCGCTCCAGCAGCCGCACGCCCGCCTCGGTAGGCGCCAGCCGCCGGGTGGTGCGTTCCACCAGTCGGGTGCCGAACCGCTGTTCCAGCGCGGCGATCGCCCGGGTGATCGCTGGCGCCGAGCGCCGCAGTTTGCGCCCGGCCGCCGCCAGACTGCCCTGCTGCACCACCGCCACGAAGATGGCCAACTCGTCTAACCGATCCATAGACTCTTCCGAAAAATGAAATTATCAATTTCCACATTGCCGGATTCCGTTCATTCGCCGCAAGAGTATGCTGAAAAAAAACAGTGAGGAGAAACGCCATGTCCACCATCACCCTCTACGGCACCCCGCTTTCCGGCCACGTTCACCGCGTGGCGTTGCTGCTGCGCATGCTGGCGCTGCCCTATGAATGGGTAGAAGCCTCGGCGGAAGTACGCCAGAGCGCGGCCTTTCGCCGGCTCAACCCGTTCGGCCAGATCCCGGTCTTGCAGGACGGCGATCTGACGCTGGCCGACAGCAACGCCATTCTGGTCTATCTGGTGAAGCGCTATGCGCCGAACAGCCACTGGCTGCCGGAACAGCCGGCGGCGGCGGCGCGAGTGCAGGCCTGGCTTTCCAAAGCCGCCGGTGAAGTGCGCTACGGCCCGGCCTCCTGCCGGCTGATCGCCCAGTTCGCGGTGCCGGAGGATTATCAGGCGGCGCGGGCAATCAGCGATCGTTTTCTGCCGCAGATGGAGCAGCACCTGAGCGAGCGCGGCTATCTGGCCGGCGAACAGGCGACCATCGCCGATCTGGCCTGCTACAGCTATGTGGCGGTCGCGGCCGAAGGCGGCATTTCGCTGGCGCCTTACCCCGCCATACGCCGCTGGGTGGCGAGCATCGCGGCGCTTCCCGGCTTCTTCGCCATGCCGGCTCTGCCGGAACCGGCGGCGAGCTGACGCCATGATCCCGCAACGGTTCCACCCCGATGAGCTGCGCGCGCAAACGCTGGCCGGTTTCGATCGCGTGGGCGGCGGCATCTACCCCGCGATGCCGGATCAGCACCGCGCGTTTTTCGCCGCACTGCCCTACCTGTTCGTCGCCACGCTGGACGAACAGGGCTGGCCCATCGCCACCCTGTTCAGCGGCCCGCCCGGGTTTTTACGCACGCCGGACGACACGCACCTGCGCATCAGCGCGCCGCGCCGTAGCGACGATCCCGCCCAGGCGCTGTTGCTGCCCGGCAAACCGGTCGGCGCGCTCGGGCTCGATTTCAGCAACCGGCGGCGCAACCGCGCCAACGGCACCGTCGGCCGCACCGACAAAAACCGGGTGGAGATCGTCGTTCACCAAAGCTTCGGCAACTGCCCGCAGTACATTCAGCGCCGCGAACTCTACCCGGTGAAGAGCCGGCCACAGCCGGTTGAGCATTTAGCTTCGCTCGATGCGGCGGCGCAGGCGCTGATCCGCACCGCGGACACCAGCTTCGTCGCCAGCGGCGCGCACCTGGAACTGGCGCAGGGCGGCGTCGATATTTCCCATCGCGGCGGCCGCCCCGGCTTTATCCATCTGGCAGGCGACACGCTGTGGATGCCGGACTTTCGCGGCAACCGCTATATGAATACGCTGGGCAACCTGCTGGCCGAACCGCGGGCGGCGCTGCTGTTCATCGATTTTGAGCGCGGCGACGTGCTGCATCTGCAGGGAAAAACGCAGATCCTCTGGCAGGCGGAAGGACATCCCGGCGTTGAAGGGGCGGAACGCTATTGGCGGTTTGACGTTCACCGCGCCTGGCGTTTTGCGGCGGCGCTGCCGTGGCGGGGACGCGATCTGGAATATTCGCCGGCAACGCTGGCGACCGGGGTGTGGCACCGCTGAAATGAAAAGCCCCGCTGCGGCGGGGCTGAATCGGAAGATTACAGGCTGTGTTCGGCCGCCGATGCGGCCTGATAAAGCTGACGAAAATAACTCAACCGCGCAAAGAACAGGCGGCTTTGCTGTTCCGACATATTGCCGGCCACCTGCCCGGCGTCAATCTGCCGCCCTTGCCATTCCATCAGGGCGATGCTCGACGCCAAAAAATCCATTTCGCTGCCGTAGGCCGCGAGATGTCTGTCCACTGATTTCATCATTCGCACACTCCTTTTAATCACATCGAAAAGGGTCATATGCCTGCTCTTTCAGTATCGGCCCGGCGGCGGATATTTTTTGTACAGAAGGTGCGCATGAAGAAAACGCTCATCTTGTCGCCGCTGCGGCAAACGGCGGCGGCAAAGTTTGCTAGGGTAAAGGGTAGCCGTATGGGATAGACCATTCTGTTGAACTCAGCAAAGGAAGAGACCAATGAGCACCAGCATTAGCGCTACCCTCAAGGATCCCACGCTGTTCCGCGAGGCCAATTACATCGACGGGCAATGGTTGCCGGCCCAAGCAGGCCGTTCGATCGCCATTCATAATCCCGCCAACGGCGAGCTGGTCGGCCACGTGCCGGCCTTCGGCGCCGAAGAAACCGCGCGCGCCATCGCCGCCGCCAAGAAGGCGCTGCCCGCCTGGCGTGCGCTGACCGCCAAAGAACGCGCCGGCAAACTGCGGCGGCTGTTTGAACTGATGATGGAAAATCAGGACGATCTGGCACGCATCATGACGGCGGAACAGGGTAAACCGCTGGCCGAAAGCCGCGGTGAGATCGCCTATGCCGCCTCCTTTATCGAATGGTTCGCCGAGGAAGGCAAGCGGGTCTACGGCGACACCATTCCGCAGCCGCAGGCCGGTCGCCGCATTATCGTGCAGAAAGAGCCGATCGGCGTGTTCGCCGCCATCACCCCGTGGAACTTCCCGGCGGCGATGATCACCCGCAAAGCCGGCCCCGGCTGGGCGGCGGGCTGTACCGGAGTGATCCGCCCCGCCAGCCAGACGCCGTTCTCGGCGCTGGCGATCGCCGTGCTGGCGGAGCGCGCCGGGCTGCCCGCCGGGGTGTGCAACGTGATCACCGGCCCCAGCAAGGGCATCGGCGGCGAACTCACCGCCAACCCGGATGTGCGTAAACTCTCCTTCACCGGCAGCACCGAAGTCGGCGCGCAGCTGCTGGCCCAGTGCGCGCCCACCATCAAGAAAACCAGCATGGAGCTGGGCGGCAACGCGCCGTTTATCGTGTTCGACGACGCCGATCTGGACGCCGCCGTGGCCGGCGCGGTCGCCTCGAAATACCGCAACGCCGGCCAGACCTGCGTCTGCACCAATCGTTTTCTGGTGCAGGACGGCGTATACGACGCCTTCGCTGCCAAACTGAAAGCCGCCGTCGCCAAGCTGAAAGTCGGTAACGGGCTGGATGAGGGCGTCACCATCGGCCCGCTGATTAACCCGGATGCGGTGGAGAAAGTGCGCGAGCATATCGCCGACGCCGTCGAGCACGGCGCATCGGTGCTGCTGGGCGGCAAGCCTGACGCGCTGGGCGGCAATTTCTTCACCCCGACCATCCTGACCGACGTGCCGCGCACGGCGAAAATCTTCCGCGAGGAGACGTTCGGCCCGGTGGCGCCCCTGATCCGCTTCAACCACGAGGCCGACGCCGTCGAACTGGCCAACGACACGCCGTTCGGCCTGGCCGCTTACTTCTACAGCCGCGACATCGGCCGGGTGATGCGCGTGGCCGAAGCGCTGGAGTACGGCATCGTCGGCATCAACGAAGGGCTGATCTCCACCGAGGTGGCGCCGTTCGGCGGCATGAAGCACTCAGGTTTGGGCCGCGAAGGCTCAAAATACGGCATCGAAGACTATCTCGAAATCAAATACCTGTGCCTTGGCGGTTTGGGCGCCTGATGCGATGGGCTCCCGCGCCTGCGGGGGCCCTGCCTGGCGGTTTTGGAGAGTCTTTGCTACCTTTAGGCCTCTCGTTCAAACGGTTAAAAGGAATTTCCGCTATGCACCCCCTCTCGATGCAGTTGCCCGGCTTTTACGTCGCCGGCCAGACAATCAGAACCACCAATCAGGACGAAACCCGGCCCGAAACGGCTAAAATTTCTGCGCTGTGGTCAGACTTTTTCGTCACCTCGCCCACCATGCCGGTCTACGGGGTCTACTCCAACTACGCCTCCGACGCCGGCGGGCCGTTTGACGTCACCGCCGGCAGTGCGGCAGAGAGCGGTTTGTACATCGAACCCGGCCGCTATCTGGTGTTCCAGGCCCGGGGCGCGATGCCGGCGGCGGTCATCGAAGGCTGGCAAGCCATCTGGGCCTACTTCGAGCAACACCCGGAAATCGAACGCCGCTTCCTGACTGACTTCGAAGCCTATACCGGCCCCGACGCGGTCGATATCCATATCGGCTGCCGCTAACGTAACAGTGAGATCGACGATGACCACCTTCTCCCCCGCCATTCCGATCCTGCGCATCTTTTCGGTCGACAAGGCCAAAGAGTTTTATCTGGATTTTCTCGGTTTCACGCTGGCGTGGGAGCATCGTTTCAGCGAGGATCTGCCGCTGTACATGCAGGTGAGCCGCGCCGGATTGACGCTGCACCTGAGCGAACACTACGGGGACGGCACGCCCGGCGCCGCCCTTTTCATCCCGGTGCACGATATCGACGCGCTGCACCGGGAGCTCACGGCCAAAAACTACCGCTATGCCCGGCCGGGGGTGGAGGTTGTCGACTGGGGCAAGGAGCTGAATCTCACCGATCCGTTCGGCAACCGCCTGAGGTTTTGCGAGCAGAGCCACGAAGCCTGAGCGGCCTTATTGGCGGTACTCCGCCTCGCTGACCGGCTCCAGCCAGGTCACCGGGCTGCCGTCCACCGCTTCGGCGATGGCGATATGGGTCATGGCGGTGTCCGGCGTCGCGCCGTGCCAGTGTTTGACGCCTGCCGGGATCCAGACGATATCGCCGGGGTGCATTTCCTGCGTGGTCTCGCCCCACATCTGGATCCAACCGCGCCCCTGAGTGACGATCAGCGTCTGGCCGAGCGGATGCGTATGCCAGGCCGTGCGGGCGCCGGGTTCGAAGGTGACGGTCGCGCCGCCCACCCTGGCCGGCGCGTCACCGGCGAACGGCGCGTCGATGCGTACCTGCCCGGTAAAATAATCTGCTGAACCGCGCTGTGATGGGATCGAACCGCTGCGTTGTATTTTCATCTTTCGTGTCCTCCGCGCCGGCTCTCACCGCCGGCGCTGATCGTCATGAATGAGTGATGCCAAGATAGCGCCATGCTTTTCCGGCGACTAGCGGGTAAAATGCGCAAGGAGCTATGAGCTAAATTCATAAATCTGCGCGACAGTGCGCTCACCTTCCTCTTCGGTGCCGATATGTTGAAAGAAAACTTTAACGATCTGATCGCTTTCCTGATGGTGGCCAGGGAGCGCAGCTTCACCAAAGCGGCGGCGCAGCTTGGGGTTTCCCAATCGGCGCTCAGCCACGCTATTCGCGGGCTGGAAGAACGCCTGGCGCTGCGCTTGCTCACCCGCACCACCCGCAGCGTCGCCCCCACCGAGGCCGGTGAACGGCTGCTCAACAGCATCGGCCCGCGCTTTGCGGAGATTGAAAGCGAGCTGAACGCGCTGGGTGAAATGCGCGATCGGCCCGCCGGCAACATCCGCATCACCGCCGGCGAACACGCGGTGGATGCGGTGCTGTGGCCGGTGTTGCGCACTTTTCTCGTCGATTACCCGGATATCAACGTGGAAATCACCGTCGATAACAGCCTGACCGACATCGTCGCCGGGCGTTTCGACGCCGGCATCCGGCTGGGAGAACAGGTGGCGAAGGACATGGTGGCGGTGCGCATCGGGCCGGACATGCGCATGGTGCCCGTCGCCTCCCCTGACTATTTCGCCCGTTACGGCCTCCCTGCCACGCCGCAAGCGCTGCAAAACCATCGCTGCATCAACATGCGCCTGCCCACCCTCGGCGGGCTGTACGCCTGGGAATTTGCCCGCGATGGCCGGGAGATCAAAGTGCGGGTGGAGGGGCAACTGACCTTCAACAGCCTGCGCCAGCGGATCGACGCCGCGCAGCTCGGCCTGGGCATCGCCTTTGTGCCGGAAGATACCGTCGCCGAGCCGCTGGCCGACGGCCGGCTGCAGATGGCGCTGGACGACTGGTGCCCGCCGTTTCCCGGCTATTACCTCTATTATCCGAGCCGCAGGCAGCACACCACCGCCTTTGCGCTGCTGATTGAGGCGCTGCGGCGCGGGGCTTAACGCCCGACGTTTTTCTGCAGATGCGCCGGGTAGCGATCGCCGATCACGTCGATAGCGGAAAGCGCGCGCTCAATCTCGCCCAGTTCGTCCGCTGCCAATGTGACCTTCGCCGCCGTGAGGTTTTCTTGCAGACGATGGCGCTTGGTGGTTCCCGGAATCGGCACGATCCACGGCTGCTGCGCCAGCAGCCAGGCCAGAGCGATCTGCGCCAGCGTCGCGCCCTTGCGCTGCGCTATCTGCCCCAGCACATCCACCAGCGCCTGGTTGGCTCGTCGCGCCTCGGCGCTGAAGCGTGGCACCTGGTTGCGAAAATCGCCGCTGTCGAAGGTGGTGTCCTCGGTGATGGCGCCGGTGAGAAAGCCCTTGCCGAGCGGGCTGAACGGCACCAGACCGATGCCCAGTTCAGCCAGCGTCGGCAAGATTTCACGCTCCGGCTCACGCCACCACAGCGAATATTCGCTTTGCAGCGCCGTGACCGGCTGCACTGCGTGAGCACGCCGAATGGTTTGCGCTCCGGCTTCCGACAGGCCAAAGTACTTCACTTTCCCTTCGCGAATCAGTTGCTGCACCGTACCGGCCACCTCCTCGATAGGCACCTCGGGATCGACGCGATGTTGATACAGCAGATCGATGGCCTCTACCCGCAGGCGCTTCAGCGAACCCTCCACCGCCCGGCGAATATGCTCCGGACGGCTGTTCAACACCTGTTGCCCCGCCGGCTGCGACAGATCGAAACCAAACTTGGTGGCGATAACGACCCGATCGCGCACCGGCGCCAGCGCTTCGCCCAACAATTCCTCGTTGGTGAACGGACCATAAATCTCGGCGGTATCGAAGAACGTCACGCCTTCGTCGACCGCGGCACGGATCAGCTCGATCGCCTGTCGTTTGTCGGTGGCCGGGCCGTAGCCAAAACTCAGCCCCATGCAGCCCAACCCCAACGCCGAGACTTCCAGCCCTTCGCGCCCCAATTTGCGTGTTTGCATCTTCACTCTCCCGCTGATTGATACCGGCGCCACCTGACGCGGCGCCGCTCCGGTGTGATGACTGTAAAACACGGTTGGCACCATGACTATGGGGCGAAATACGCTTGGGCTTATGAGCCAGGCTCATGAATCAAACGTCATCGTTGAGCGCTTGGCCGATCGCCTCTTCACACAGCAGGATGTTATGGTGATGACAAGCCAGCGGGATGACCCTCAGCCGCTCACAGACCGCGCCTAGCCCATTATCCGCCACCGCCAGCAGCGGCGCCGTAACCGCCTCCGGCAACTGCGGGTTCCTCTCCGTCGCCTTAAACAGCGTCACCTTGGTGGTCTGCAGCCTGCGGCTCAGCCGCCCTTCTGACAGCCGCCGCTCCGCCTGCCCCGCGGCCATGGCGCGTGTCGCCGCCTCGCCTTCGATGCCCAGCACCGGCAGCAGCTGATCCAAGGGCAACTCCGCCGTAGCCTGCCGGTAGAAGCTGTCCAGCAGATACAGTTGCACGTTACGGCAGCCACGCGCCTCCAGGCGGGCGGCAATCTCCAACGCGATAATGCCCCCCAGCGACCAACCGAGAATGCGCACCGGCCCGGCGCCTTGCAGCAGACCGGCGGCGATCATCTCGTTCAGATACCGTTCGGCCAGATCGCCGAGCGAGTCGATGGCGGGTTGATGGTAAAGGTTATGGTTATCGACGCCATAGCAGTTGAATCGCCACTGCAGCGGCTGGGCGAAAGCGTGGAATGCCTCCGCCCCTACCAGCGCCGGATGGATCATCCATACGACGGGCGCGCCCTCTGCCCAGCGGTTAAGCGGCAAGACCAGGCGGCGTTCGTTGGCGGCCAACAGGTTTTTCAGCGTGCGACTTTGCAACAGCTGCACCACCGGCACCGGCGCGGCCATCAATTCGCCCATGCCGACACACAGGGAAATGGCCTTGATCGAGGTGCCGCCCAGCAGGAAGAAATCGTCCGTCATGCCGACCTGCCCGCACTGCAGCGCCGCCTGCCACAGCGCACACAGCTGCTGTTCCAGCTCGTTCGCGGGAGCGACATAAACCTGCGGTTCGCTCGCAGCAGGCGCAGGCAACGCCTTGCGATCCAGCTTGCCGCTGGAGTTGTGCGGTAACGCTTCCAGCCGCATCAGCGCCGCAGGCAGCATGTACAACGGCAATTGCCCGCTCATAAAGGCCAACAGCGCCGATTCATCCAGCGGCGCCTCGCTGACGTAATACAGCGCCAGGCGCTGCCGATGCGCCTCCGACAGCACGACGGCGCAACAGGATTTGATCGCGCCGAACGCCAGCGCACATTGCTCGACCTCGCCCAGTTCAACGCGGTAGCCGTTGATTTTCACCTGAAAATCCATACGGCCGAGGAACTCCAGGTTGCCGTCCGGCAAATAGCGGCCGGCGTCGCCAGTGCGATAAAGCCGCTCCCCCAGCTCCGGATGGTAGATGAATTTCTCTTCGGTCAGCGACGGATTGCGGTAATAACCGCGCGCCACGCCGATCCCACCGATGTATTGCTCCCCCGGCAAGCAGGGCGGCAGCACGCGCAGATGACGATCCAGCACGTAAAAACGCTGATGGGCCATCGCCTGACCGTAAGGCACGCTGGGCGCCAGGATCGGCGTCTCCGGGATGTCGTACAGGATCGACCAAATGGAGCTCTCGGTCGCGCCCCCGGCGCTGACGACTCGGCACCCCGGCCGCCATTGACGAATGCGCGCCGGCAGTTGGCGGGAGATCACCTCGCCCACCAGCACCACGTTGCGCAGCTGCGGCCACTGCGCCTGCGACGCGGCGGATTCCAACTGCTCTACCAACAGCGTCATCACCGAAGGCGCGGAGTTCCAGAAGGTCACGCCCTGAGTCATCAACAGCCGATGCCAGGCCTCAGGCTGATAGCGTTCGGTTTCGGACGGCATCACGATAGCGCCGCCCACCGACAGCAGGCCGAAAATATCGAACACCGAAATGTCGAAACTCAGCGCGCTGAGCGCCAACCCGCGATCGTCCGCGCCGAGTTCCAGCTGGCGCAAGGTATCGATGATGCTGTTCACCGCGCCGCGATGTTCTATCGCCACCCCTTTCGGCGCGCCGGTAGAGCCGGAGGTGAAAATGACATAGGCCAGCGCGGAAGGCGCCGGCAAGACAGGCTCTCCCGGCGCCGCCGGCGGTAACGCCGTGACGGCCCCCTGCGGATCGATGGTCAACAGCCTGGCCTCGCCGCTGGTCGCCCACTCCCGGCTGCTGAGGATAATTCGGGTCTGCGACTGCGCGACGATATCCAGGCGGCGGCGTTCCGGCCAGGCGCCGTCCAGCGGCAAATAAGCCTTGCCGGCCATCAGAATCGCCAGCACCGCAATGATTTGCGCCCGCCCTTTGTCCACCATCACCGCGATGGTATCGGCGCGCATGTCCGCGTGCTGACGCAGCTGCAGCGACAGCGTCAGCGCGCGCCGATACAGCTCACCGTAGCTCAGTTCGCCCCATTCATCGACGAGCGCCAGCCGTTGCGGATGGCGCTCGGCCTGACGGATGAAATCATGATGGATGGCGCGCTCAAAATCGTAGGCCGGCGGACAGGATTGATGGAAGGCGCGTTGCCGCGCCATTTCACTCTCCGAGACCAGCGCCAACTGGCTGACGCGCTGCTCCCCGTGATTGACGATCTGCGTGAGGATGGTCAGATAATACTCGCCCAACAGCGCCAGCGTGGCCGGTGCGAACAATGCGGTGGCATAGTTGAAGATCGCCCTGCCGCCCTGCGGCGCCGGCTGTATGCTCAGCGTCAAATCGAATTTGGCCGCCTGGTAGTGCGCCAGCAGATCCTGCGGCGCCAGCCAGGCCGGCGCATCCCCCTCTTCCTCCAGCGCGAACAGCGCCTGGAACAGCGGATGGCGCGACAGATCGCGCGGCACCTGCAGCAGCTCGATCAGTTGATCCAACGGCAAATTCTGATGCCGTTGCGCCTGCAGCACGCCGTCAAAGACCCGGTTTACATAGTCGTTCAGCGACGCCGCATCGTCGATCTGCGAACGCAGCGGCAGCGTGTTGACGAAGAACCCGATCGCCGAGCGGGTCTCCGCCACCGGCCGGTTGGCGACCGGCGTGCCGACCAGAATATCTTGCTGGCCGCTGAAGTAACCGAGCAGCAGGTTAAAGGCCGCGAGATACAGCGCAAACGGCGTGACGCCCTGGCGCCGGGCGAACTGCGTCGCCTGCATCGTCAGGGTCTCCGGCAGCGCGATGACGTGGTTGGCGCCGCGATGATCGAAGCGGGCCGGCCGCACGAAATCGAGCGGCATTTCCAGCGCCTGCCATCCATCCAGCGCTTGTCGCCAATACGCCTTCGCCTCATCCGCCTGAGCGGATTCCAGCCAGCGCCGCTGCCAGACGGCATAGTCGCCATAGTGCAACGGCAACGCCGCCAGCCCGGCCTCTTGCCCTTGCCGCTGCGCCTGATACAGCACGTCCAGCTCCTGCAACAGCACCGGCTGCGACCAGCCGTCAAACACCAGGTGATGCACCAGAATCAGGCTGTAAGTCACCCACCCGCCATCCGGCTGCGCCACCCGGTAAACGGCTGCCCGGATCGGCAATTCCGCCCCCAGCGCGAACGGCCGGTCGATATCCTGCCGCAGCCTGTCCGGCCAGTGCGCCGCCGCCAGCGTCACGCGCTCCAGCGAAAGCGTCAGTTCACAGGCACGGGCGACGGCGCTTTGGGATGGCATCTGGACAATCAGGCTGTGCAAGACCTGATGCCGGGCGACCACCGCCTGCAAACTGCGCTCGTAAGCCGCCAGGCACACCCCGTCGCCGAGACGGAACAGCATTGGCACGTGGTAGAGATTGCCGCCGCCGTTCAAATTCTCGATAAACCACAGCTGCAGCTGTGAAGAAGAGAGCGGATACTCGCGCTGCCGCAGCGGTGGGATCGACACCGGCGCGGCGCCCTGCTCCTGTTGCGGCAACGCGCGACACAGCGAGCGGATCGTCGGGAAGCGCCCCAGCTCGCTCAGTGTGACCTCGCGCGCCAGCCGCCGGCCGATCTGATAGCAGGCCTGGATAGCCAGAAGAGAGTTGCCCCCCAGCGAGAAGAAATTGTCCTCCACGCCGATATCCTGCCGCTGCAGCAGATCGCGCCACACCGCCAGACAAGCGTTCTCCCATTCGCTCTGCGCCGCGACGAACTCACGCGCCGCCCTTTCCGGCTGCGGCAACGCCTGTCGCGCTATCTTGCCGTTTTCGGTCAGCGGCAGCTGCGCCAGCTGCATCAGCGCCTGCGGCACCATGTAAGGAGGCAGTTGGCGGCTCAAATGCTGAGCCAGCGCCTGAGGGGCGATCGCCTCATCGGCAACGTAATACGCGGCCAGGCAGGGCTGCGGTTGCGTGACGAGCACGCAGCAACAGGCGGTCACGCCCGGATAGGCGAGCGCGGCATGTTCTATCTCCCCCAGTTCGATGCGATAGCCGTTCAGTTTGATCTGCTGATCGAGGCGCCCCATAAACTCCACGTTGCCATCCTCCAGCCATCGGCCCGCATCGCCGGTGCGATACACCCGCTCCTGCAGCTCGTCATGCCAGAAGAAACTCTCGGCGGTGCGTTGCGGATCGCCGTAATACCCGCGCGCCAGGCCTTCCCCCGCCAGATAGATTTCGCCTCGGACACCCGGCGCGGCGGGCCGCCGCCCGGCATCCAAGATATAGCAACGCTGGTGCGGCAACGGTTTGCCGTAAGGAATGCTGACCGACCGAATTTTCTGACCGCGCGGCACCTCGTACAGCATGGTGAAGATCGCCGCCTCCGTAGCGCCGCCGGCGCTGCAAAAACGGCCGTGCGGCGCCCAGGCCAGGCAGCGTTCCGGCAGCGAGGTGGCGATCCAGTCGCCCCCCACCATCACCGCCCGCAGCGCTGGTGCCGGCCCGGCCGTCAACCCCGCGCCGTTTACATAATCCAGCAACAGCTCCATCAGCGCCGGTGCGCTCAGCCATTGCGTCACCCGATGGGTCATCATCAGCTGATACCAGGCCTGCGGATTGGTCCGATCCCGCTCGGCCGGCATTACGACCGCGCCGCCGGCGCTCAACGGGCTGAAAATGTCGAAGATCGCCAGATCGAAGCTCAACGCGCTGAGGGCCAGGCTGCGATCCCGCTCGTTGAGGCCGAAATACCGCCGCACGCCCTCCAGCATATTCACCGCGCTGCGATGTTCGATCGCCACGCCTTTCGGTGTACCGGTCGATCCCGAGGTGAAAATGATATAGGCCAGGCTGTCGGGCCCGGCGTCCAGCGCCGGCAGGCGCTGTTCCGGCAGCGGCAGCTGCGCCGCCAGCCCTGCGGCATTCAGTTCGATCAGATTGATCTCGTCGCAGGCCCAGGGCGCATCGCTGAGCAGCGTATTGATGCCGGCCTGCGCCATCACGTTCAGCCGGCGCTGCGGCGGCCATGCCGCCTCCATCGGCAAAAACGCCTTGCCGCACATCAGCGCCGCCAGCAGGGCTACCGGTTGCCGGCGCCCCTTGTCGGCGATGACGGCGATGGCGTCACCGGTCATCCGCCCTTGCACGCGCAGCTGAGTGGCAAGCGTCAGCGCCGCCGCGTGCAGCTCGCCGTAAGTCATCTCGCCCTGCTCGTCGACAACCGCCACGGCCTGCGGATTGCGCCGCGCATGCTGCACGAAGTCCTGTTGCAGGCTGCGTTCAAACGCATAGCCGAAGGCGGGCGACGCCGGCAGCGCCTGACTCTGCGGTTGCAGACGGATATTTTCCAGCGGCCAGTCGTCGTGGTGCGCCATCTGCTGCAACACGGCGAGATAGTAGCCGGCCAACCGATCCATCGACGCTTTGCTGAACAGCGCCGAAGCGAAGTTGAAGCGCGCGCGCATCTGCTCCCCCTGCGGCGTCAGCGTGAGCGTAAGATCAAACTTGGCGGTGCGTTCATAAGCGCTCAGATCGACCACCGACAGCCAGTCCGGGCGCGCCAGTGCGCCGCCTTCGTTCTCCAGCGCGAACATGACCTGGAACAGCGGATGGCGCGAAAAATCGCGCGGCAGCGCCAGGTCGTCCACCAGCGCTTCCAGCGACAGCGTCTGATGCTGCTGCGCCTGCAGCGTCGTGGCCGCGACCTGCCGCACAAACTCCACGACGCGATGGCGCGGGTCAATCTGCCGGCGCAAAGGCAGCGTATTGACGAAGAACCCGATCAGATTCTCCAGTTCAGGGCGGCTGCGGTTGGCCAACGGCGTGCCGACCATGACATCGTTCTGGCCGCTGTAGCGGGACAGCAGCAACATGAACCCCGCCAGCATCACCGCATGCAGCGTCACCCCCTCTCTGCGCGCCAGCGCATCCAGCGCCTTCACCAGCGCCGCCGGCAACGGCACTTCGCTGTTGTCGCCGCGCTCGTCGAAGACCGCCGGCCGCAAAAAGTCCAACGGCAGCGAGAGTTGCTGGCAACCTGCCAGCGCTTGCCGCCAAAAGGCCAATTCTTCCGCCCGGCGCTGCACATTTTCCGGCGCTTGTTGCCAGCGCGCATAGTCGAGGTATTGCAACGCCGGCTCTGTCGCCTCACGCCACGTGCCGCGATAGCGCGCGTCCAGCTCCTGCAGCAGCACCTCAAGCGACCAGCCGTCAAAGACGATGTGATGGAACACCAACAGGCAAACGGTCGTTTCCCGCTCCGCCGCATCGCGGTAACGGTAGCGCGTGGCGCGCAGCGGCAGCTCGCGCGTCAAATCCATCGGCTGGCTGCAGGCTTGCGTCAGCGCGGCGTCAAATTCATCGGCGCTCAGCGCCAGCACAGGCACCGGCAGCGCGGTGTCGCTAACCCACTGGCTGGCTTCGCCCCGATCATTCTGGCGAATCAGGCTGCGCAAGATCTGGTGGCGCTCGACGATCGCCTGCAGGCACTGCGCAAAACGTTCGTCATCGATATCCGGCGACAGCCGCAGCAGCACCGGCGACAGATAATGCGTGGCGTTCACCGACAGTTGCTGAACAAACCACAGCCGCGACTGCTGAAGCGACAGCGGCGCCTCCCGCAGCCCGCCGGGGAGGATCGGCAGCTCGTCCGGCGGCGCCTGACGCTGGGCAGCGATGTGCTCGCTCAGCGCGGCCACCGTCGGGTGCTGATTCAACGTTAGCACCGAGATCTTCGCCCCCGGCAGTTTATTCACTTCGTGGCACAGCCTGATCGCCATCATGGAGTTGCCGCCGAGGCGGAAGAAGTTGTCATCCACGCCGACATCGCCCCCCAGCAGCCGATTGAACAGTGCCGACAGGCGAATCTCCAGCGGCGAACACGGCCGGCGAAACGCCGTTTGCGGCTCGATCGGCAACGGTTCCGGCAATGCCCGGTAATCGACCTTGCGGCTCACCGTCAGCGGCAGCGCCGCCAGCGCCCGCATCGCCGAGGGCAACATGTAGTGCGGCAGCTGCGCCGCCAGCCGTTGCAAGATGTCGCCGGCCTCCGGCTCCGCGCCAGGTTGCGGCACATACCAGGCCGCCAGCTGGTCCGTAGTGCCGGGACGCAGGCTCACCACCGCCTCGGCCACCCCAGGCAGCGCGCGCAGCTGCATTTCTATCTCGCCCAATTCGATGCGATAGCCGTTGATCTTGATTTGCTGATCGTGCCGTCCGAGGTACTCCAGACTGCCGTCGGCCAAGCGCCGCACTCTGTCGCCGGTGCGGTACAGGCGCCGGTACGGTTCACGCAGTTCAAAAGGATTGGCGGTGAACGCGGCCTCCGTCAACGTCGGCAGGTTCAGGTATCCGCGCGCCAGGCCGACACCGGCCAGGCACAGCTCGCCTTCCGCCCCCAGCGGCAGCAAGTTATCGTGCTCGTCAACCACATAGCAACGCATGTTGGCGATGGCGTGGCCGATATTGCGCGCGCCGTTGCGGCGATAAATATTCAGGCTGGCGCTGACCGAAGCTTCGGTCGGGCCATACATGTTGGCGACCTGCATGCCGCGGGCCAGGTAATGGTCGAGCGCTTCCTGCGCGCTCGCCTCGCCGCCGGTCGCGAGATAGCGCACCGAAGCCGGCAATTCAGGGAAGGTGCCAAGCAGCGCCGGCGGCAGGAAGCAGGCCTCGATGCACCAGGCCGCCATCTGTTCGCACAACAACGCCGGATCTCGTCGCTGCGCTTCGCTCGCGATGAACAGCCGGTGGCCGTTGCCCAGGGCCATGAACACCTCAAAGACGTGCGCGTCAAACGCCAGCGAGGCGAACTGCAGGCAGTTGAGCGCATCCGGCTCATTGCGCAACAAACGCTGCGTATGGCCAAGCACCATGTTGGCCGCGCCCCGGTGTTCACACAGCGTGCCCTTCGGCCGCCCGCTGGTGCCGGAGGTGTAAATCACGTAGGCCAACTGCCGGGCGTCCACACGCGGCAAGCTCGCGGCGTCCGCGTCGGCGAGCGGTTCATCCGCCGACAGGCAAAGATCGCCCGGCGCCAATCGCTGCGCCGCGGCCTGCAACGCGCTTTCAGTCAGGACGATCGGGCTGTTCACCTCTTGCAGGATATAATCCAGCCGCTGCGCCGGCGCGGCGGGATCCAGCGGCACATAGGCGCCGCCCGCCTTCATGATGGCCAGCATCGCCACCACCGCCTCCGCGCTGCGCTGCAGATACAGCGGGATCAGCGTCTCCGGCGGCATGGCCACGCCGCGGAGCCGTTGATACTCCGCCCGCAGCCGCAGCGCCAAACGATCGCTGCGCTGCGCCAGCTGGCGGTAGCTGAGCGATCCTTTGGCGTCGGTCACGGCGATGCGTTCCGGGTGACGGCGCGCCTGGCGGGCCAAGCCGTCGAGCAGCGTCGCTTCCGCGTCGGCCGTTGCAGGCCCGCTCTCCCAGGCGTCGCGGCAGCGCAAAACCTGTTGCGCCGTCAGCTGCGGCCAAGCGGCAATCGGCGCATCCGGTTCGGTTAATGCGCGCTGCAATAGCCAGAGATACTGCTCCGCCATCTCCGCCATCTGGGTCGCGTCGAACAGATCGGGGCGGTAGCGCAGGCGAAACTCAAAGGCCTGCTCGCTGGGCTGATACTCCAGCAGCAGTTCCGAACCGGCCAGATCGACATTGAACCGGTGATTGACGCCAATGCGACACCCCTGGAGCGCCAGCGGCGCATCTTTCAGGTAAGCCTGGGTAAAGTTGACGTTCAGCTGACGCACCGGACTGAGGCTCAGCATGTCATAAACCGGTAATTGGCTGTGCCGCAGCTTGCCAGCCACCTTGAGCGCTTTGCTGTAGGCCAGCGTCGCGCGGTACAGCTGATTGAACGTGGCTCCCGGGGCGAGGGTCAAGGGAAACACCGCAGTGTTGACCTGTGCGCCGAAGAACAGCGCCTCGCCGCCCTCCGGCGCGATGGGATAACCGATATGCACCGTTTCCTGCGCAGATTGTCGGGCGATCAGCAGCGCCCACAGCGTTTTGAAGATCAGGAAAGGATTGGCATACCTGACGCCGGATTTCAGCGCTTGCCACTCAGCGAACGGCAACGCAAAGCGCACTTCGCCGGCGCCGGGCGCTTCGGCCGCTGCGCCGGGGAGATAAGGCAACGCCACGCGCGGGGCGCATTCGGCCAGCATGTCGCCCCAGAATGACGCGGAACCGAACTCGTGTTTCAACGCCGCGATATCCGCCTCATAGCGCCGGTACAATGTGCTGATGTCCGTTTCATCCGCCTGCGGCGGCGTCACCGCCGTGCCGCGATTGTAATAGGCAGAAACGGCGCTGTAGAACTCCTGTCCGGACAGGCCGTCGATCAGGATGTGATGAACGACAATGATCAGGTTATAGCGCTGCGGAGCCAGCTCAATCAGGTAGAAGCGGCACAGCGGGCCTTCCCGGAGATCGAACGGCGCATTGATTAACTTACCGACATCGCAATCGGCATCGAGCGTTTCCAGCGCAATTTTTTTCGCCGACCTTACCCAGCGTAATTGCGAGGCGCTGTCATCCAGAACGTGGTGAAACAGAATATAGTCACGGCAAACCCCGTCGATCGCCGCGCGCAGTCGGCCGACGTCCAATTCTCCCTCAATCGTCTGATCCAGCACCAGGTTGTACTCGCAGGAGTGTGGATTGAGCATGTACTCATTCCAAAATGTGTGGGTATAGGGTGAAGCGATGAGCGCGTCCATAAATCAATTCCCTTTTAATATATTCCGTAAATATATAAATAGATACTTATGCATGACATAAATACCGTAAGCGTTATACGATTGAGCTGTTAACTGAAAACCTAAAAAACATAAGAGGGAATATTATTTTATTTTTATAAAAAATAAAGCCACAAAAATACAAATAAATAAATATGATAAAAATCAATCATATATAATATGTTTTTATTTTCCACTAATGAATTAACCACATTGCATTCATTAATAAAATAAATGAGATAAACAAATTAAAAAAACGAATAGGATTATGTTTAATATAAGCCTGGGTAATTTAAAAACGCCCGGCACATCGCTATTGAATAGAGAATTTTCTTAATTGAAAACACGCCTCTTTCGGCTGCGCTATTCCAAAGCATACGATATCGGAATATCCTATACTCTTTGCAGGATGCAGTTTCCTTCCCCTTGAATGCCGGTACAGGGAGTCAAAAATGGCTATTTTCGCCCCCTTGCGGGCAACTCTTTCAGCATTATTGGCAGAATTATCTGATGAATAAAAAACGTCCCGCCTTGACCCCGGCAACCCTGTTATTGCTGCAGCCGATCTGTATCGGCTCGGCCCTGGCGGCGGAGCAAAAAGACAGCGACACCCTGGTGGTGATGGCGCAACCCACCGGATTGACGGAGCTGGGGTCGCCGGTCTCCGTCAGCGTGATCGACGGCGAAGACCTGCGCAACGCCGCGCCGCAGATTAACCTGTCGGAAAACCTCGGCAGCGTGCCGGGCCTGCAGATCCAAAACCGGCAAAACTATGCGCAGGATCTGCAGCTGTCGATACGCGGGTTCGGTAGCCGCTCGATGTTCGGCGTGCGCGGGGTGCGCATGTACGTCGACGGCATTCCCGCCACCATGCCCGACGGCCAGGGGCAAACCTCCAATATCGACATCAATTCCGTCGAACGCATCGAGGTGCTGCGCGGCCCCTATTCCGCGCTGTACGGCAACGCCTCGGGCGGGGTCATCAATGTTGACACCATTACCGGCACCCAGCCGCCGACGCTGGAAGCCGGCGGCTATTTCGGCAGCGACAACACCTGGCGCTACGGGGTGAAAGCGACCGGCGCCACCGGCGACGGCACCCAGGCCGGCGACGTCAACTACGCCATCTCCGGCACCCGCTTTACCACCCAGGGATACCGCGATCACAGCGCCGCGCGGAAAAACCTCGGCAACGGCAAGCTCGGCGTGCGGCTGGACGACGTCAGCACCCTGACGCTGATGTTCAACAGCGTCTCGATTGACGCCGGCGATCCGGGCGGCCTGACCGAAGCGGAATGGAAGGAAAACCCGCGCCAGGCGCCGCGCGCGGATCAATACAACACCCGCAAATCGCTCGACCAGACCCAGGCCGGCCTGCGCTATCAACGCCAGATGAGCGAACGCGACGAACTGACCCTGACCGCCTACCACGGCGAGCGCCACACCACGCAGTACCAATCGATCCCGATGGGGCCGCAGCTCAACCCCACCCACGCCGGCGGGGTGATCGTGCTGGAAAGAAAATATCAGGGCATTGACACTCGCTGGAAGCATGAGGATACTCTCGCATCGTTACCGGTAACACTGATCGGCGGTCTGGATTATGAAACCATGACCGAACGCCGGCAGGGGTTCGAAAACTTTATTCTGCGAGACGGCACAGTGGACTACGGCGAGAAAGGCGACCAGCGGCGCAACGAGAAGAACCGCATCTGGAACCTGGATCCTTACCTGCAAACCTCCTGGCAACTGACGCCGCACTGGACTCTGGATGCCGGCCTGCGCTACAGCACGGTCAGCTTCGACTCGACCGACTATTACATCACGCCGCGCAACGGCGACGACAGCGGCAGCAAGCGCTACCACCAGTGGCTGCCGATGGGCTCGCTCAACTACAAGATCAATCCGGCGTGGAACCTTTATCTCTCCGCCGGCCGCGGCTTTGAAACCCCCACCATCAACGAGCTCTCATACCGCCCCGACGGCCAGGCGGGCCTCAACATCGGCCTGCAGCCGTCTACCAGCGACACCGTCGAGCTGGGCAGCAAGCTGCGCCTCGGCAACGGCCTGGTGAGCGCCGCCCTGTTCCAGACCGAGACCGACAACGAACTGGTGGTGGCGGAAAGCAGCGGCGGGCGCACCAGCTATGCCAACGCCGGTAAAACCCGGCGGCGCGGCCTCGAGCTGGCGCTGGATCAGGAGTTTGCGTTGGACTGGCGCCTGAATATGGCCTGGACGCTGCTGGACGCCACCTACCGCAGCGATATGTGCGGTAAATCCGGCTGTACCCCCGCCGGCAATCGCCTGCCGGGCATCGCGCGCAATATGGGCTACGCCTCGCTGGCCTGGGCGCCGCCGGAAGGCTGGCACGCCGGCGCGGAGCTGCGCTACATGAGCGACATTCAGGCCAACGACGCCAACAGCGCGCAGGCGCCCTCTTACACCGTGGCCGGCGTAAACGCCGGTTATCGCTTTACCTGGAACCGCTGGGCGCTGGACGTCTTCAGCCGGGTAGACAATGTGTTCGATCGCCGTTACGTCGGTTCGGTGATCGTCAACGAAGGCAACGGCCGCTATTTCGAGCCGGCGCCGGGTCGCAACTGGGGTGGCGGCGCCACCTTGTCTTACCGCTTTGAATAAGGCAAAGCACCTTAAGGTTAAAAAACGGGATGGGTTTTACGTCACCCTAGCGGCTTCCCGCTGAAATATTAGGGATAAACCGCGTGTTTTTTCCGATTTGGCTTAATCTCTAAATCGGGGACTTTCATTTTTGGTAAGGGTATTGCTATGCAAAATAAAGCGTCACTATCGCCGCTTATCGTCATAACGGCGCTATTTGCCGCGCTGAGCGGGCTTTATCTGCTCGGCGGCGGCATTTGGCTGGCCAAGTTGGGCGGTTCGCTGTATTACATCATCGCCGGGCTGGTGCTGCTGGCGACCTCCTGGCTGCTGTTCCGCCGCCGCGCCACCGCGCTGCTGCTGTACGCGGTGTTCCTGCTGGGCACCACTATTTGGGCCCTGTGGGAAGTCGGCCCGGACTTCTGGGCGCTGACGCCGCGCCTGGACGTCACCTTCTTCTTCGGCCTGTGGCTGGTGCTGCCGTTTATCTACCGTAAGCTGGTCGCCAACGGCAAGTTCGCCTACGGTGCGCTGAGCGCGGCGCTGGCAATCACCGTCATCGCGCTGGCCTATGCCGTATTCAACGATCCGCAAGAGATCAACGGCACTCTCGACGCCGCGCAGGTGCAGCCGAAAGACGCCAACGGCGCCGACTGGCCGGCCTATGGCCGCACCCAGGAAGGCACCCGTTACTCGCCGCTGAGCCAGATCAACGACAAAAACGTTGGCCAGCTGCAAGAGGTTTGGCGTTTCCAGACCGGCGATCTGAAGACCGCCAACGATCCGGGTGAGATCACCAACGAAGTCACGCCGATCAAGATCCGCGATACCCTTTACATGTGTACGCCGCACCAGAAGCTGTTCGCGCTGGATGCCGCCACCGGTAAAGAAAAGTGGAAATTTGATCCGCAGCTGAAGTACAACCCGACCTTCCAGCACATCACCTGCCGCGGCGTGTCTTACCACGAAACCGCTGCAGCCGTGGGCGCCGCCGGCGATGCCGCACCGGCGATGTGCGCGCGCCGCATCATTCTGCCGGTCAACGACGGTCGCCTGTTCGCGCTGGACGCCGACACCGGCAAACCGTGCCCGGACTTCGCCAACAACGGCGAGTTGAACCTGCAGAGCAACATGCCGTATGCGACGCCGGGCCACTACGAGCCGACTTCGCCGCCGGTGATCACCGATAAAGTGATCGTCATCGCCGGCGCCGTGACCGACAACTACTCCAACCGCGAGCCTTCCGGCGTCATTCGCGGCTTCGACGTCAACAGCGGCAAGCTGCTGTGGGCCTTCGATCCGGGCGCGAAAGATCCGAACGCCATCCCGGCGGACGAGCATCACTTCGTGCCGAACTCGCCGAACTCCTGGGCGCCGGCCGCCTATGACGCCAAGCTGGATATCGTCTATCTGCCGATGGGCGTTTCCACGCCGGACATCTGGGGCGGCGATCGCACCCCGGAAATGGAGCGCTACGCCAGCGGCCTGCTGGCGCTGAACGCCTCCACCGGCAAGCTGGCCTGGTTCTATCAGACGGTACACCACGACCTGTGGGATATGGACGTGCCGGCGCAGCCGACCCTGGCGGACATTACCGACAAGAGCGGTAAAAAAGTGCCGGTCATCTACGTGCCGACCAAAACCGGCAACATCTTCGTGCTGAACCGCACCAACGGCGAGTTGGTGGTGCCGGCGCCGGAGAAACCGGTACCGCAGGGCCCGGCCAAAGGCGACCGCCTGTCGCCGACCCAGCCGTTCTCCGAGCTGACCTTCCGTCCTGAGAAGAAACTGACCGGTGCGGACATGTGGGGCGCGACCATCTATGACCAGCTGGTCTGCCGCGTGATGTTCCACAGCCTGCGTTACGAAGGCACCTTCACCCCGCCGTCCGAGCAGGGCACGCTGGTGTTCCCGGGTAACCTCGGCATGTTCGAGTGGGGCGGCCTGGCCGTCGATACCGATCGCGAAATCGCCATCGCCAACCCGATCGCGCTGCCGTTCGTGTCCAAGCTGATCCCTCGCGGCCCAGGCAACCCGATTGAGCCACCGGAAGGCGACAAGGGCGGCAGCGGCACCGAGTCCGGCGTGCAGCCGCAGTATGGCGTACCGTTCGGCGTGACCCTGAACCCGTTCCTGTCACCGTTCGGTCTGCCGTGCAAACAGCCGGCCTGGGGTTACATTTCCGCCGTGGATCTGAAAACCAACGACATCGTGTGGAAAAAACGCATCGGCACCGTGCGCGACAGCTCCCCGCTGCCGCTGCCGTTCAAAATGGGCATGCCGATGCTGGGCGGCCCGGTGACCACCGCCGGTAACGTGTTCTTCATCGGCGCCACCGCAGACAACTACCTGCGCGCCTTCAGCGTGACCAACGGTGAAAAACTGTGGGAAGCACGCTTGCCGGCCGGCGGCCAGGCGACGCCGATGACCTATGAGGTCAACGGCAAGCAGTACGTGCTGATCTTCGCCGGCGGCCACGGTTCCTTCGGCACCAAGCTGGGTGACTATCTGGTCGCTTACGCCCTGCCCGACCAGAAGTAACCGCTGCAGTTAATACCACGCAAAGCACGCCGCAAGGCGTGCTTTTTCTTTTCCCGCCCCGCCGACTGCCCCTCGTAATACCCTTAATTTTTTACTCTCAATATTGATAATGGTTATCATTCGCAATATTATGAGTGCGTGGCCCCGGCAGCGGCCCGAAATCCTTCTCCAGCTTAATGGGCAATACAACGATCGGCCGCCTGCGGGCGGCTTTATTCGGAGGCGCATGGTCGACCATACTCGGAAGCATCGGAAGAAAATTCTGCAAGCGGCGGTGAAGACGCGGCGCGCCGCTCTGCCGCTCGCGGCGAACTCCCCCGCCACTGCGCATTTTATTGGTTTGCCCCATCAGACGGAGGCCGTGCTGGTGCACCTGGTCGGCCATGATGACGCACAAGAGGAGCATGAATGAACCTGCAGCCCTTTACCGCCATGCTGATGTTCGCCTACGTGCTGTTGATGGTGCCGCTGCTCTACATCATCGACAGCCGGCTGAGCGCCAGCAAACTGGTGCGCAAAGCCACACAAAACGTCATCATCATCGTGTTGACGCTACTGTTCTTCAGCGCGATGACGCTGCTGTATTGACGCCGCAGCGGTTCCGGCGCCAAGCCGCGCACCTGAACCGCACCCCTCTCCTCGCGACCGCTCTACGGTTTTCAGGCCCCCTTGCCGCAGCCAGTGGTATAAATCGACGTTGCGTTTGAACCCCAGTTTTCTCATCGCTGCCTGTTTGTGGTTACTGACGGTCTTCACGCTCAACGCCAAATAACGCGCTATCGCCGTCGGCGGCATTTCCCAGGCCAGATAGCGCATCACATCCTGTTCGCGGCGGGTAATGCGCTGCCGCTCGCACCAATAACAGCGGCGCGCTTCGCTATCAGACGTCTGCAACGCCAGCGCCTGTTCCACCCGGCTCAGCACGAGGCCGATCGTATCGTTGCGAAAGATCACACCCGATTCGCTGATGCAGCGCGGCTTGTCGCGCCAACGGGTGTCATCCGGCGCACGCAGAGAAAAATTAATCTGTTTACCGCCCTCCGCGGCACGCAGGCAGAATCGCGCCTGCCAATCCCTTTCCACGGACTGGAACACCATATCCGCCTGCGCCGCCGCGGCGGGATCCAGCAATCGAACCGGAATCGCCCTGCGGGCAAAATAAGGCAACAGCACCCGCTGCAGCCCTTCAATAAAAAAGCGGTCGTTATCGATGAACGCCAGGGACAGACTATTTCCCATCGGTACCTTCTCCATGAAATCTCCCTTTTCGCACCCAGATGCACGTCATCCTTTCCGCTTATCAGCGATAAAAAGACCGATGACGGCCTTGCGGTGATACGCGGCCTTAAGCGCGACCAAGCGGCTACGGCAGCGCCAGAATGGCGACCGACTGTCCAGAGTAATCACCGGCTTTGACCGTTCCGGTCACGCCGAGCGTTGAAGTGACCGGCAACGTGATGCCGCTCGTGTCGGCAGTGAACGGATAGCCCTGATTGCCCAACACGCCATTGATGCGCAGCGTGCTGTAGACGCCCGAGTTGTTGCCCAGATCCAAACGGCCGCTGCTGCCGGTGCGGATATACATGACGATATTCATCTTCTGCGAACACACCACCCGCAGACTGCCGCGCGCGGTATTACCCGCCAGTTCAGTGTCCTGCAGCACGCCATGGTTCAAATCGAGCTGCTGCTCATCAATGCCGCACACCCCGACCGGCGGCGGCGCGATGCCGCAGACGCTGCTGGGCATCAGGCGCGCATTGCTCCCCGTTACCGCGGAACCGGAGCGCGTGTTGTAAAACAACCCGACGCACTCCTGAGTGATCGACTCCCCCACGTGCGAAGTGCTCCCCTGTATCGGCAACGGATAGATGCTTTGATAAAAACGGCTGAGCTCGCCCATCGTCGCCAATTGAGTAATTTGCGGATAACGCGTCGAGCCGACAACGTAGGCAGACGGTGACACCGAAGATGTGCCCCCGGTGTTGGTGCTGGTATGCCGGTGGTTAATGCCGATGGCGCAATTTGCCTGCTGATAGCAGGGATTGGGCGACAGGTCGTCCATATCCCAGCTTTCAAGCACGAACTTATAGCTAGCGTTGGAGGGAGAGCCGGTGCTTTGGGTGACGTACGAATAGATTTGTGCCGAGCACAGCCCCGGCGCCAGGCCAAGCAGTAGAGACATCCATCTGAAGTGAGCACGCTGCATCGCGTCAGGTCCTTATTCTGTTTTGCCGAATACCGGGCCGGCCCGGCGTTTATTGATAGTCCAGGTTGAAAGTCGCAATGGCGTTGAACGCGCCGCGACCGATGGTCTTCTTCGCCAGCGCCTCCGGTTCGCCCCGCACATAAGCCTGCACGGCGATCACCGTACTGCCGTTCTGCAACGGGTATTTGCCGCCGGCGCTGTTGAGCGGCAATGGCCGCCCTTGCGCGGTTTCCATGCCGATGGCGATCCCGCTGGCCTCGCTGCTCGCCGCCAGCGCCAACAACCCCGGCAACTGCGGGTTTTCCTCGCCCTTGAAGGTGATCGACACCGTTTTTCCCAGGCTCAGATCGCATTCGGACAGCCGCAGCTCGAACGGTTGGCTCAACGTGCGCTGATTCAGGTACAGGTATTTGTCGACCACGGTGCCGAAATCCAGTTGGATATCTTCGTCGCCCGGCTGAATGACACAGGGCTCCGCCACCAGCGCGCCGTGCATATAGAGATTGTCCGCCGCTCGCACCATTCCGCTCGCGCCCAGTGAAAACAGCAACAGCCCCGCCGTCGCCCAGCGGCGTCTTGGCGTCATTTTCATACGTGTTCCCTCCTTCACTGGTAGTCAGCCTGCAGAGTCGCCGTGGCGTCGAACGCCCCTTCCGTCAAGGTTTCCCCCGCCTTGCTGACAGGCACTGCTTCCAGCACCGGCGGCTTGAGCGGATCGATGGGCAGCGAACTGCCCACTTTGAATGGCGCGGCATTTTGGTAAATGCGAATGCCCAGATAACGGTGGTTGGTTTGCACCGCCGCCTCATCGAAAGAGGTCGCCGTGCCGTTCAGGCTCAACATCATGTCCCACTTGCCGATCCCCGGCTCGCAGGTAATGCGATAGCCGATGGTTTGCCGGTAATTCACGCCGTCGACCTTATTGATACCGACGCGATCGCCGAAATCCACATCGATCACGCCATCATCGTTGATGGTGCAGGGCGGCGGCTCGATCAGCGTGCCGCGGAACTGCATATCGACCGTTTTTTCCGCCCAGGCGAAGTGGCACACCACGCCGGCGCACAGCAGCACGCTCGCCGTTAAACGCTGTTTCATGCTCTAGCTCCTGCGTTACTGATAGTCCACTTTCATCGTCGCGCCGGCGGTGAATTCGCCCGCTGTCAGTTTGGCAGTGGCCGATTTCACCGGCACCGCCTCAAGCGTCGGCGTGACGGGATAGGTAAAACTCAACCACTGATTGATCGGCCAGCGGCCGCCCCCGTGAAGCAGCGCGATGCCCAGTCCGTCCTGGCTGGTGCGCAACAATTGACCGTCGAAACCGGCCGCCGCCCCCTGAACCTGCAGTTTGAGAGCGTTGCTGCTCTGCCCGTTGCACGTCAGCGTATAGTTCACCGGCCGCCGATAGTTGCTGCCGTCGATCCGGGTGGTCATCACTTCATCGCCGAAATTCACCTCGATAGGCTGCCCACCGTTGATAACGCAGGGAGGGGAAAGCACGGTGACCCGCACGTTCACCAGGGTGTTCGCCTCAGCCGACAGTTGAACCAGCGCCAACAGCCCCGCCAGCCAGAGCGCCGTTCGGCTTCGTTTCATCATCTGCGCCATCTCGCCGCCTCAGTCATAACTCAGCCTAAAATCCACCGCCGCCCGATAAGCGCCGGCCATCAACGGCGCCGCGGTTCGCTCCGGCGCGACGGTGTAGCTCAAGGTATTCTGCCCCGGAGTCAGCATCAGCGGCTCACCGCGGCTGCCCAGGCGAACGTCGCGGCCGCGGCCGTCCAGCAGGCGCAGCCCCAGACCAGACACGCCCTGCGCTTTCACCAACTGTGGGTTGTCCATATCCGCCGGCGCGCCGAAGCTGACCGTCACCGCCGGTTGGTTCGGCGCCCAGGTCAGCGCGCCGGTGCGCGCATCGCGCTGGCTGGTCGAGGCGCGCAGACAATCTTGCAGACGCAGCTCGAACGCCACCGGCAGCCCGCGATCGCCGGCCTGCCGCAAGCGTGCGGTGCCGGTTTCCCCCAGCCAAATATCCTGCCGCGCGCTGGTCATCTCCAACCGACAGGCACTCTCCGTCAGCGCGCCGCGTACCTGCAACACGCCGTTGGCGCCTTCCACCTGCCAGTTGTCGGCCGCGACGGCTTTCGGCAATAGCAGCGGCAACATCAGCGCCAGGCCGCCCATCGCGGCGTAATAGCGCCATTCGCAGCGCTGCGGCAGGCTGTCCTTTTTCAGTTTTCGTTTCATCCTTTGCACCTGAGTCACTCTCCCGTCGATAACGGCCTGAACAGAGGGTTATGAAGCCGGTTTCTTTTCCGGCACCACTTTGCAACTGCCGCCGCTGCAGCTGAAACTGAGCTGCGGCCGGCCGCCGTAGTCGTTGATATAGGTCAGCACCGGGCTGCCGCCCAGGGCCGCCGCGCTCACGGTCAGCCGCGCATTGCTCTTGGGCGCGATCATGAAGGGCTCGAAACCCTGCGCGCCTTCGCCGTGCTTTTTACTCCCGGCATCGACAATGGTGATGTAATAAGGGGTCGGGTTATTGACCTGATAGCCGTCTCCCTGCCGCGTCAGTGTCAGTTGCTCTTGCCACGGCGTCGCCATGTCGGCGCGGCTCGGCACGATCGCCGTCGGCCGGTAAAACAGCTTGATGCGCGTTTGCAGCGCGATCTGCAGCGTGTTCGGTTTGTCGCTCTTCGGCGGGATCTCGCGCAAATTGAAGTAGTACAGGCTCTCGCGATCCTGCGGCAGCTGTTTGGCCGCCGGCAGCGCCTGAATCTTTATCTGGCTCGGTTTGCCCGGCTCGATGCGCTGCACCGGCGGCAGCACCACCAGCGGGCTCTGAATCTTGTTGCCCTGCTCGTCCTCCAGCCAACCCTGCGCCAGATACGGCAGCTGTTTGTTCTGGTTGCTGAGGTTCAGGCTGACAGAGCTCTGGCCGCCGTCAAAGATCACCCGGGTACGATCGAGCGCGATCGCCGCCGATGCCTGCTGCGACATCGCTGTGCTCAACAGGGCGATCGCCGCCGCGGTCTTCAGGGAAATGTTCTGCATGTTGTCGATTACTCCAGATTCAGAATGATGAATTTATTCAGCCGGGGCGAGCGGCCGGCAAGGCAGCAACAATGTGCGCATCAGCATGTCGGCCGGCAGCGAAGACGGCAGCTGTATTTGGCACTGTGCGGCGCCATTCCAGTGGACCGTCATGGTTTCACCGGCGTTGATGCCGCTCAGGTAGACGCTGCCGCCGTCGTTGACGATGCCGGTTTCCTGTTTGCGGGCGTTCAACACCGTAGCGCCGAACGGCGGCGTACTGCCGTCCGCCAGTTTGACGATCGCCATTGCCTTCTCACCGGCGATCACATCGAACTTGCGGTAGCCAATCGCCCCTTCCGTCAGGGTGGCCTGCACCACCGATCGGGTGGCCTCGGCGTTGTCTCCCAGCTTGTTCAGATCGATGCTGGCCTTGTTGCGGTAATAGCTGTTGACGTCCGCCACCACAGCCTTGCCGAAGCGGTTGGTACTCACGGTGCTGCCGTAGCCGCGCACCGGTACCCCGGCTACGCCGTTGGTGTCCAGCAACAGGCGCGTACCGCCCATAACGGTAGAGCGATGCAGCGCGCCGCCTTCCTGCGTGACGGTCATCCCTCCCTGCGCGGACAGGCCAACGGCGCTGTAGCGCCCGGCCTGATAGCTGGCGTTGGCGCTCAGACGCGCCACGTCGCCCTCGTGGTTGTAGTAGCCGTTCAAATTGGCGCCGCTACGCGCGCTGCCGGCGCTCACCTGATAGTTGTTGTGTTCGTCGACGCGGTTGTAGTACCCCACGCGATGAGTGTTGTCGTTGCGATTCACCGTGGTGTTGTAGCTGAGAGTGGCACCATTGCCCCACGGCATTGACAGCGACAGATACATGCCGTCGTCGTTGGTCTCGTTGTAACGGTTGCGATAAGCCGACAACGACAGGCTCAGGTTTTTGAAGTCGCCGATGTCGAAATAGCGCGACGCCGTCAGGCTGTAACGGTCATTGGCCGGACGATCCCAATAAGTCTGATGGTTGTAGTTGAGGTAGGTGCTCAACCCCCAGTCGCGGAACTGCTTGTTAAAGGTGATGGTGTACATCTCCTTGTTGTTGCCGACCCGATTACCGTAATAACGCGCGTCGAGGTATTCGCTCATGCTCATGTAGTCTTCTTCCGAGAAACGGTAGCCGGCGAAGGTGACCTGGCTGTCCAACTCATCGAAGGTTTTCGAATAGCTCACCCGGTAAGAACCGCCGCTCAGCGTTTTTTCCTGCTGCGGCAGGCGCGCCCGCGATTGGGTGGCGTCGAACGACAGCGCGCCGAACATCATCAGATCGCGCCCCACGCCCAGCGAAAGGGCGTTATAATCGCCGCCCGCCAACGCGCCGCCATACAACGACCAGCCGTTGCTGATGCCCCATGAGAATTCGCCGGTGCCAAACAGCGGCCCGCGAGCGTGGTGTTGCCAGTCGGACGGCTTGCCCGCCGCCAGTTTGAAACGCCACGAGCCCGGGCGGGTCAGATACGGAATGCTGGCGGTGTTCATCTTGAACGCCTGTACGCTGCCGTCCTGTTCTTCCACCCGCACATCCAACTCGCCGGAGATGGCGTCATTGATGTCCTGAATACGGAACGGCCCCGCCGCCACCTGGGTTTCATAAATGACCCGCCCCTGCTGACTGATGGTCACCTTGGCGTTGGTTTTGGCCACGCCGACCACCTCTGGCGCATAGCCGCGCAGGTTGGGCGGCAGCATATTGTCGTCGGAGACCAGACTCGCGCCTGAAAAACGGAAGCTCTCGAAAATGCCCGAATCCAAATAGTCTTCACCCAGCGTCAGGCGCGAACGCAGCGCGGGGATGGCGCGGTAGGCGTAATAGCGGCTCCACTCCAACTTCTTATCGGTAGGCTGCCCGACACCGGTTTGATGGTTAAGCTGCCCCTGCCAGTCGGCGCGAAGACGCCAGGCGCCGAGATTGGCGCCGGCGGTACCGTTGCCGCTGACGCTATACTCGCGAGTGCCCTCCTTTTGCTGATGCCGGCTTTGAGCATTGAGGTTATAGTCGAACAACAACCCCGGAATGCCCTCATCCCAGCGCGACGGCGGATCCCAGTCTTCCGAGCTGTACTCCATATAAGCCTGCGGCACGCTCAGATAGAGCGCAGCCGTCGCAAGATCGCCGCGCGACGCCATGCCTTTCAGGCTGGATTCGTCCAGACACTCACCCTGATGCCACCAGCTGAGCGATCGCATCATCTCTTGCTTCAGCCCCAATTGTTCGACCAACGCTTTGGTGATGCAGGCCCGGCTGCCGTCCGGATCGCTGTCCGGCGGATAAAACGATATTTTTTGCTCCGGCAGTTCGTTTTTATTGATATGAACCACCATGCTGTAACTCCCCGGCATAATGTAGCCGCTGCGGGAAAATTGGCTTAGGTCGATATTTTTCCGATCGTTAACATCCAGAATATCGGTATTAAATTGAATACCGTCTTCAGCGTAAACACGCGTTGATGAACTTCCCAGTGCCAGCGTGATACATAACCCCAAAACCTGAAATCGAAATAGCTTCCCAGCAGGTGATAACATCATATCCCTAACCTTTATCGTATATTTCCGTCGTTGCGGCCCACCGTAAGCCGTAATAAAAACTTCAGTAATAATCCAGCTTGAAGCGCACCGCAGAAAAATAGCTTCCGGCATGCAGCGGTTGCTTATTGGCAACCAGCTTGATGGAATAGTTGAGCGACATGCTTCCTGGTGAAATATCGCCACGCGGCAAAGGCACGCCGGGTGCCGCGATATTCCCTTGGCCATCGGATATTTGCAGCGCCACACCCTTCGCGTCTCCGCGCACGCCGAATAACTCGCCATCGGCATCGCCGTCAAAAACAACCTGGAATTGCTTCCAGTTCGGCAAATTGGGCTTTGGCCGTTCAAACGTGCAGTTGATTAATTCGATGGTGAATGGGCGCGTATTGCCCTGTCCATCGCGCGCAATATTTCCCAGCGGCAACACATCCATATCGATAGTCTGATCGCGACTGCCGGCGGCAATGGCGCAAGCGGTATCGATAATGGCTCCTTGCATATTCACTCGCCCCCATCCCTGAACCTTGGGAGCAGCCTGAGTGGCCGGAATAACTAGCATGGTCATCAATATGCAAGGAGACACTAAATGGTAAATAAACCGGTTCATTGAATACCCCTGACAAATACCCTTCATCCTGGGAAAATGCATGCGGGATATCCCGCATGCATAAAAGACGTCACGCCAATGGCGATGAGACTTATTGGTAAGCCAGTTTGAAATCGGCTACGGCGGTGAAATCACCTGGAACCACGGTGGCGGAAGCGCCGTCACCCTGCAGGTAAGCCGCGAAGCGCAGCGTGTTGTTGCCGTCGTTCAACGTCTGAGGAGCCGTTGCGGTGCCCAGTTTGATCGGATTGCTCGCCATGTCGGTAATGGCGATGCTGGCGCCGCTGGCGGTACCGATGATGCCCAGCAGATCAGGGTTCGCGGCGGAAGCCTTGCCGTCAAAAGTGGTGGTGACGGTTTTCAGGGTGGAGGTGTCGCACTGTTCCAGTTTAATATCGAACTGACGCGGCGCTGATTTGCCGCCATTTTTCAGCGCGACATTGGAAATCTGCCCCATTTCCACAGTTTGATCGGCCGATTCAGGCGCAATGGAGCAAGGAGCATCAATAATGGAACCGGTAAAAGTCACTTTGCCATGACCCTGATCGGCGGCATTCGCCAGAGAAGACACGCCAAACGCCAGAACAGTTGCCAGCATGATTTTGTTCAGTTTCATAATTCACTTATTCCTTTAATATTGTGTAAAAAGCGCAGGATTGCTCCCGCTCCTTTAACAGCCATTTATACATTCCAGAATGAATAACGGTATTACTCTTCGCCAAAAAGAAAGACGTCGCAATTGTGAAATCGCGACTGTCAATTCATTACCACCCAATTAGGGTTATAAACGAATAGCTAAACAGGCAAAAAGAAAAACACGCTTAAATAAAGATCGTCTAAA
This sequence comes from Serratia sp. TSO36, assembly GCF_057808395.1. NCBI lineage: Bacteria > Pseudomonadati > Pseudomonadota > Gammaproteobacteria > Enterobacterales > Yersiniaceae > Serratia > Serratia sp. TSO36. The sequence continues at coordinate 82,150 of NZ_JBJZOU010000016.1, forward strand.
GACTTACCCTTCAGAGATATTTAAAATAAGTTCCGTCTTACCCGCTCATTTTGGCCTGGTTATTCTTACAAAAACACTCACACCTTGGAAAGCCATTTTAATCAAAACCAATAAATACAAAATATAAGCCCAAAAACCACGAGACGAATATATTTTTGCGAGACAACAGATCGTAAAAGCAATAACACCAGTCAATTGTATCGAAAAACATATTTTCCACGACATTAACGATCGCCATTTTGCTATTTGCGTTATAATGCGCCGACAAAGAGAAGGAATACTTAACGATCCGAACAGGTGAAAACCAGGCTCGGAAGTACACCATGGAGCAAAACAATGAAATACAACCAATACACACAGCCGGCCGGGCCCCCGGCAACGGCATTCTCCATCCTGCCCCTTGCACGCCGCCGGGTTATAGCGGCGAAAATATCAGGTTCAGACGGCCGTCCGGGAATAGCTCAGGAGCGTCTTGTCGGCAACCGGCACTATTCTCTGACCCATCTTTTACCGCTATATCAAAACTCACCTGAAGTTTAAGGGAGGCTTACATGGCAAAACGCATCTCAAAACAACAAGAATTGCAGAACCTGCAGCAACATTTACTCACGACGCTACACAACCTATGCCCTTCAGCCAGGGAAACGCCGCCGCCGCCCCCCGGCGAATGGCCCACCACGCGCCAATTGGCCGAGTCCAACGACTTGACGATTTATCAGGCGCGCAATTTGCTGCTGAGCCTGGCGGGCAAGGGAAAAGTGCTGGTCACCCAAGGCCCTGTCAATAACTCACTGCGCTGGTATCCTTCGACTCACCACTCCTGACGACGCCATTTTCTTGCCGGCGGCCGTTCAATCGGCGCCGGCAGTTCCCCGATAATACACGGTCAACCTTTCCTCTCTTGCCTCATCCGCGGATATTTCCACAGCCAGCGCCCGCTGACCATGCGCCAATAGAACAAGGCGCCGCGCACTGCCCAATCGAGGAACATCCCCAACCAGACGCCCACCACGCCCATGCCCAGTTCAATGCCCAGCGCGTAGCCCGCCACCACGCGGCAGCCCCACATGCCCAGCATCGTCACCCACATGGCAAAGCGGGCATCGCGCGCGCCTTTCAGCCCTGCAGGCAACACCCAGGAAGCGGCCCAGATCGGCATAAAGGCGGCGTTGAGCCAAATCAGGGTTTTCACCACCGATTTCACGTCATCCTGCGAGGTATAAAACGCGGCGAATACCCCGGCCAGCGGCGCCGTGCCCCAGGCGATGGCGGTTAGCCCAAGGGTAGACAGCCAGAAAATATGACGCAGCTGCCGCTCCGCCTGGCCGATCTCGCCTTTGCCGAGCCGCCGGCCGACGATGATGGTCGAGGCCGATCCCAACGCGTTGCCCGGCAAGTTGATCAACGAAGCGATGGAGAAGGCGATGAAGTTACCGGCGATCACGTTGGTGCCCATGCCGGCGACGAACATCTGCGTCAACAGCTTGCCGCCGTTGAACAACACCGATTCAACGCTGGCGGGAATGCCGATCCCCAGCACTTCCCACAGGATGCTCATCTTCAGCGGCGTGAAATAGCTTTTCAGCGTGATGTGCAGCGCCGGGTTAAAACCGATCGCCAGCACATAGAGAATGGCGATGGCGCCGATATAGCGGGAAATCGTCAGCCCCAGCCCGGCGCCGACGAAGCCCAGCCCGTGCCAACCCAGCATGCCGTAAATCAGGATGCTGCTGATGATGATATTGAGGATATTCATGCCGCCATTGATCAGCAGCGGGATCTTGGTGTTGCCCGCGCCGCGCAGGGCGCCGCTGCCGATCAGCGCAATCGCCGCCGCCGGGTAGCTCCACACCGTGGTCTGCAGGTAAGAGAGCCCCAGCGCTTTCACTTCCGGCGAGGCCGCGCCGGCGATCACATCGATGATCGGTTCGCCCGCCAGATGAATGCCCGCCGCCAACAGCAGCGCCACGCCGGTCATCAAGACCAGCGACTGACGCGCCGCCGCCCGCGCGCGCCTGCGATCCCGCTTGCCGAGGCTGAAGGCCACCACCACGGTGGTGCCGAGATCCACCGCGGCAAAAAAGGCGATGATCACCATGTTGAAGCTGTCCGCCAGCCCCACCCCGGCCATCGCCTCTTTGCCGAGCCAGCTCACCAGAAAGGTGCTCAGCACCCCCATCAGCAGCACGCAGGCGTTCTCCAGGAAGATCGGCACCGCCAGCGGCGTGATCTCGCGCCAGAACAGCACGCGGTAGCTTTTCCGTTTGGCGTACCAGGGCGTATTTTCCACGCGCTGACGCAGGGCGGCATACAGGTTCAAGGTGGGCTCGGTGGATAAAAGTGAAACATCATTTCAAATGATGATCGATAAATCGTTATCCTGCAAAGAATTTTTGGGCGCCCGTGACGAGCACCCGACAGGCTTGCCGCAACGCTACTCCATGTAGTCTTCCTGATCGGCCTGCGCCGCCGCGATAAAGCGCGCGGTGCTGCGGCTGAGCGTGGCACATTTATCCGTCAGCAGCTGATTATCCTGTTGCAGAGCCAAATAGCGCGCCTGGGTGAGCGCCGGCAGCTGCCGATACCCTGCCGCATGCGTGTCCCAGCCGCGGTGCTGCGCCGTACGCATCGCGGTGCGCTGCAATTTCACATCGTCCGGCACTTCGCTGCGCCCGCACGCCACGCGCAGGAAATGCCCGCCGGCCAGCATCAGAGCGATGTGATCCAACTGCGCCTGCAGCGGCGGCGCCGGTTTATGCGCCGTCTGCTGACAACCCGCAAGCAGCAGCAACGCCACCGCGCCGCAAAGAGAAGTGCGAAACAGAGTAGACATGGGCGCTCCCGGAAACCTGTGGGTGATGCAATGATCTTAGGTGAACGGATGCCGGGCGGCAAGGCGGGCTGCACGCTTAGCGCCGGCCACTGCTGACCTTGGTGGCGCGGGCGGGGTTGCCGGCGACGAACTCCAGCGTGGGGGAATAGTAAAACGGCAGCCAGGCGTTATAGCCGCTCTCCCACTCCCATTTGACCGGGCAGGGCCACAGCATGTCTTCATGCAGGATGTAATAGATCCACCGCCCGGGCGGACGGCGCGGTTTGCGCGTTTTCATAGCGGGTTCGACGGCCTGATGGAATGCGATAGGGTGAACTGCTGCATTTTACCGCGATTTGGGTCGCGGGGACAGCCTGCGTTGCCGTGCGCAATGCCCGCCGAACCTCGCCCGCTGATTCGGCGTAAAGCCCGCCGTTTTACTGATCCAGAACATCTTTCGCATTCACCTTGCTGATATATTGATTGAAAATCATTCCTATTCAGGAGGAAGGGTCATGGTTAAGTCACTGAATGCGGCATTCACGCGCCTTTTTGATCGCCCGGACGCCGGCAAGTTGGCGCTCAGACTGACCTTCGGCGGGCTGATGCTGTTTCACGGCGTGGCGAAAATTCAGCATGGCGTCGGCTGGATCGCCGATGCGTTACAACAACAGGGGCTGCCCGCCTTCATCGCCTATGGCGTGTATGTAGGGGAGATCCTGGCGCCGATACTGATCGTTTTGGGGCTGTTCACCCGCCCCGCCGCGCTGGTTTACGCCCTCACGCTGGTGGTGGCGTTTCTGATGGTGGGCACCGGCAAGGTGTTTACCGTCACCGACGTCGGCGCCTGGGGCATTGAAAACGAACTGGTGTTCTTTATGGGTGGGGTCGTCATCCTGCTGCTGGGCAGCGGGAAATACGCGATCGCGCGCAATGAAGCCTATCGGTAAGCGGCACTGTAAAGGAGGTTCCTGATTCGAACCTCCTTTTTGCTGAAACGACAATTAACTCTCGGCCAGGCGGTACACCGGGACCTTGCGCGTCGTGCCGGTCAGGGTGTCGAAGATCTCGGTTTCCGCCGTCACGATCGCCATGCCGGTTTTTCTTAGCCTGCGCACCTCGGCGGCAATGCGCTGAATGCCGAACCAGAACAATCCATCCAGCGCCGTTACCGGCAGCCCCTGCTCCAGCGCCAGCTTGAGCCGCTCACGCGGCGCTTTGAGCGCCTTGGCGATTTCCCGGTAAGGCAGCGCGTCCACGCCCGACGCCGAGGTTCGATGAATACGGGTCGACAGGCCGTACTGAAAGGCCTCCGGCACGCCGCTCAAATCGCTTTTCAGGCTGTAGACACAGCCGAAACGCTTGCCGTTGAACACCACATTTTTTTGACTTATCGACAGCTCATCGCGCAGGCCGGCGATCAGCTGCGGCGCCCGCACCAGCAATAAGCGAAACGGCAATTCGAAACTGGTCACATAGTCCACGTTGAGCAGCGCAATGCGCAGACGCTCTTCCGCCCCGGCCTGCGTCTCGCGGCACTCGTTCAGCACCTCACGCCACTGGTGCGCAAGCCGCGGGGCCTCATCCAGCGGCGCGAAATGGTATTTCTCGATGTGATAGTCGATTTTCTCGTTCATGTCCGTTGGCCCCCGCGTCAGTCATCTTTGCCAACAGCAAATTACCTTACCCGCAGGCAACAGTACAACACCGCATGACTCACCTGGCGCGGTAAAAAACCGGCGTTAACTCCGGCAGGGGCCCAAAGTTCAAGATTAGTCGTGCAACAGCAGCGATATCTCTTCGGCGGCCGAGCGCAATAAAGGCAAGTGGTGCTGATACAAACGCTCTGCGGAAACCTGGCTGGCATGCACACCGACGTTCAACGCCGCGGCGATACGGCCATCCGGCGTGGTGAGCGGCACCGCCAGTGAACGCAGGCCAATCTCCAGTTCCTGATCGTTGATGGCATATCCCTGCTGACGCACGCGCGCCAGCTCTTCCCGCAATGCGCTAACGCTCACCAGGATATGGCTGGTGTAACGCAGTTGCGTCAGCCGCGCCAAATAGTCATTCAACGGCTCATTGGCGAGCCCGCTCAGCAGAACCCGCCCCATCGACGTCGTGCTGGCAGGTAAGCGACTGCCGACGTGCAAATCGATGGTCATGATCCGCGAAGTCGATGCGCGGGCGATATAAAGAATGTCATCACCGTCCAATATGGCCATGGAACAGGACTCATTGAGCGTCTGGCTGAGTTGCCTCAACACCGGCTGCGCGGCGTTGGCCAACGGCGAAGCCGCCAGCCAGTTATGGCCCAGCGACAAGACGCGCGGACGCAGCTCATAATTCTTGCCGTCTTCCGCGTACACAAAGCCCAGTTTACTCAGGGTGTAAAGGCAGCGGCGCACCGCCGCGCGCGGAATGCCGGTACGCTGGCTAATCTGCGATACCGACATCAGCCGCCGCTGCGGCGTAAAAGCCTGCAGAACTTCCAATCCTCGCGCCAAAGAGGCCATAAAGTCGGGATCCCCCTTCCAGGGATCGGTGCTGCTGCGCGTAATTTCCTGTCCTTTTTCCATTCTCGTTACCCCGCTGTCTGCCTGAAATTTCGGTGTGCCGACGATCACAGCCTGCGAACCTTTGTTAAACAATAGCCGATAATCGCACACTTTTTCGATAATCGGTATTGTTTGCCTGAAAGGGACGATCTACTTTTCCCATTGACGATAGACACTCCCCCCGGCGGGCATCGAACAAAAGGAACAACAGATGATCGATAAAAGTGTGGCCACCCTGGAAGATGCCGTGTCCATCATTCCGGACGGCGCGAGCATCATGATTGGCGGCTTTGGCCCCGCGGGACAGCCGCTGGAACTGATCGATGCGCTGATTGAACGCGGTGCCCGCGAGCTGACGGTAATCAGCAATAACGCCGGCAACGGCGACAGCGGCCTCGCGGCGCTGCTCAAGACCGGCTGTGTGCGAAAGATGATTTGCTCCTTCCCGCGCCAGGCCGATTCGTGGGTCTTCGACGATCTTTATCGCCGCGGCGCGATCGAACTGGAACTGGTGCCGCAGGGCAACCTGGCGGCCCGCATGCAGGCCGCCGGCAGCGGGTTGGGCGGCATTTTCACCCCAACCGCCTTTGGCACGCCGCTGGCGCAAGGCAAAGAAACGCGTGAAATCGACGGGCGTCATTACGTGTTTGAAACACCCTTGAAGGCGGATTTCGCCTTGATAAAGGCCCATCGGGGTGACCGCTGGGGCAATCTGGTTTACCGCAAAGCGGCGCGTAATTTTGGCCCGGTGATGGCGATGGCCGCCGCCACGACGATAGCGCAGGTGGCTGAATTGGTGCCGTTGGGCGCACTGGATCCGGAAAACGTGATAACGCCGGGCATCTTCGTCCAGCGCCTGGTGGCGGTGGCGCGCCCCGCGACCTTTTCCCTCTCTGCCTGAGGAGTAGAACATGCAAAAATTAACCCGCGACCAATTAGCCCAACGGGTGGCGCGCGATATTCCGGAAGGCGCCTACGTCAACCTCGGAATCGGGCTGCCGACCCGCATCGCTAACTACCTGCCCGCCGACAAAGAAGTGATTCTGCACAGCGAAAACGGCCTGCTCGGCATGGGGCCGTCACCCGCGCCGGGCGAAGAAGATCCGGAACTCATCAACGCCGGCAAAGAGCTGGTGACCTTGCTGCCCGGCGGCAGTTATTTCCATCACGCCGACTCTTTTACCATGATGCGCGGCGGCCATCTCGATATCTGCGTGATGGGGGCGTATCAGGTCTCGGCTGCCGGCGATCTGGCCAACTGGAGCACCGGCGCCGAAGACGCGATCCCGGCAGTGGGCGGCGCCATGGATCTGGCCATCGGCGCGCGCAAAGTCTATGTGATGATGGACTACCTGACCAAGACCGGCGAATGCAAGCTGGTGGAACAGTGCAGCTACCCGTTGACCGGGTTGGCCTGCGTTAGCCGCATCTATTCGGATATGGCAATCCTTGATATCACCCCGGACGGCCCGCAGGTGCTGGAGCTGTGTCCGGGGCTCACCTTTGACGCGCTGCAAGCGTTAACCCCGATACGTTTACTGCAATCTGACCTGATCCCCGCTTGAGGAAATCGCCATGCAACAGGCTTTAATCTGCGATGCCGTTCGTACGCCCTTTGGCCGTTACGGCGGCGCATTATCCGCGCTGCGCGCCGACGATTTGGCCGCTCTGCCCCTGAAGGCGCTGCTTGCCAGACTGCCGCAGCTGGATCCCCAGGCCATTGATGACGTTATTCTGGGGTGCGCCAACCAGGCCGGTGAAGACAACCGCAACGTGGCGCGAATGGCGCTGCTGCTGGCCGGATTGCCGCACTCCGTGCCGGGCACCACCCTCAATCGCCTGTGCGGTTCGGGATTGGACGCGGTAGGTATGGCGGCGCGCGCCATTAAATGCGGCGAAGCGGAGGTCATCATCGCGGGCGGCGTGGAAAGCATGTCGCGCGCACCCTTTGTCACCGGCAAAGCGGACAGCGCCTTCAGCCGATCGCTGAAAATGGAAGATACGACGATGGGATGGCGCTTTATCAACCCGCAAATGCGCGCTCAGTTCGGTGTCGAAACCATGCCTGAAACCGCCGAAAATGTGGCTCGCGAATTCGCCGTCAGCCGCGCCGATCAAGACGCCTTTGCATTGCGCAGCCAACAACGCACCGCCCGCGCTCAGGAGCTGGGCCTGTTTGATGAGGAACTGATCGCCGTCAACATTCCGCAACGCAAAGGCGAACCGCTCAACTTGGTTCGCGACGAACATCCCCGCAGCACCTCTTTGGCCGCGCTGTCCGCACTGAAGGGCGTCGTACACGCCGAGGGGAGCGTCACCGCCGGCAACGCCTCGGGCATCAACGACGGGGCCAGCGCCCTGCTCATTGCCAGCGAACGCGCGGCGGTGCAGTATGGACTCGCCCCGCTGGCGCGGGTGGTCGCCATGTCCGCCTGCGGCGTAGAGCCGCGCATCATGGGTTACGGGCCGGTTCCCGCGGTCCGCAAGGTACTGGCGCAAACCGGTTTGAGCCTGGCGCAAATGGACGTCATCGAGTTGAATGAGGCCTTTGCCGCCCAGGCGCTGGCCGTGATGCGCGCCCTGGGGTTACCGGATGATGCGGCACAGGTCAACCCTAATGGCGGCGCCATCGCGCTGGGCCATCCTCTGGGCGCATCCGGCGGCAGGCTGGCTATGACCGCCGCTTATCAGCTGCGTCGCACCGGCGGGCGCTTTGCCCTGTGCACCATGTGCGTAGGTGTTGGGCAGGGCGTCGCCTTGATTCTGGAACGGATATAACCAATGTCACTCTATAGCGCAATGTTTATGACGTCGCCATTAACGCCCTGCTTCAGCGATACGGCCCTGCTACAGGGCATGCTCGATTTCGAAGCCGGCCTGGCGCAAGCCCTGGCATCTGCAGGGATTATCGATGACGAGTCGGCTCGAATCATACGCAGCCACTGCCGGGCGGAAAAACTCGACGCCGCCGCGCTGGCGCAGTCCGCCGGATTGGCGGGCAACTTAGCGATTCCGCTCGTCAAACAGTTGACGGCGCTGGTGGCTCAACGCTCGCCGGACGCGGCGCGCTTCGTTCACTGGGGGGCAACCAGTCAGGATGCGATTGACAGCGGGCTGGTGCTGCAACTGCGCAGCGCGCTCAACCAAACCGACACGCTGCTCAATCATCTGATTGCGGCGCTGACGGCGCAATGTCGGCGCCATAGCGCAACGTTAATGGTCGGCCGCACCTGGCTGCAACACGCGTTACCCACGACGCTGGGGCTGAAGCTGGCCGGCACGCTGGACGCCTTGCTGCGCTTTCGGGTTCGTCTGGCTGAGATGCGGCCACGCGTGCTGGCGCTGCAATTCGGCGGTGCCGCCGGCACGCTCGCCTCATTCGGCGAGCAGGGAGAACGCGTCGAGCAGGCGCTGGCGGAAGCGCTGGCGCTGCCGCGCAGCGCCACGCCGTGGCATACCCAACGCGACCGGTTGCTGGAACTGGCCGGCTGGTATGCCGGACTCACGGGCACGCTCGGCAAGCTGGCGCGTGACATGTCGCTGTTGATGCAAACCGAGGTCGCTGAAATCAGCGAACCTTCGGCTCCGGGTCGCGGCTCCTCCTCCACCATGCCGCATAAGCGTAATCCGGTACTCTGCGCCGCCATCCTCAGCGCGGCTAACCGCTTGCCTGCGCTGATGGCGGGATTGTATGCCGGCCAGGTGCAGGAGCACGAACGCGCGCTGGGAGGCTGGCAGGCCGAGTGGCAAAGCCTGCCGCAGCTCCTGGTGCTGAGCGGAGCGGCAATGGCGCAAAGCCTTGACCTCGTTAACGGCCTGAAGGTGCATGAAGCGGCGATGCGGCGCAATCTGGCGCTGACGCAGGGGCAGATCATGGCTGAATCGGTTTCCCTGGCCTTAGCCCCTCTTCTCGGCCGCCAGCAGGCGCACCAGCATATCGCGCAATGTTGCCGCCAGGCTCAGGCAACGCAGCAATCCCTGTTAACCCTGCTGTGCGCCGATGCGGAAGTCTCTTCCCGACTCAGCCGGGAAGCTCTGGAGACGTTGCTCGATCCGGCCAATGCCACAGGCAGCGCACAGCGTTTCATTCAACAAGTTCTGGCATCGGCCGAAAAGGAGCAATGATGTTGAATTATGTCCTGGAAGGGCCCGAAAACGCCCCGGTCATTCTGTTCAGCAACTCGCTGGGGACGTCATTGGCAATGTGGCAACCGCAGCGCGACGCGCTCATCTCCCACTATCGCATTCTGCGCTACGACGTTGCCGGCCACGGCACATCGCCGCCCGGTGAACAACCCGGATCGCTGGCGCTGCTGGGCAGACAGGTGCTGTCATTGCTGGACGCTCTGGCGATTGAGCGCGTCCATTTTTGCGGTATCTCCATGGGGGGGTTAACGGGATTATGGCTGGCGCGTTTTCATCCCGAGCGCTTGCTGACGTTGACCATCGCCAATAGCGCAGCAAAAATTGGAACGGCGGCGAATTGGCGACAACGCGCCGCGCAAGTGCGTCAGTCGGGGATGTCCGCCGTCAGCGATGGCGCAGCATCACGCTGGTTCACGCCGGCATTTTGCCAATCCGCCCCCGCCAGGGTGCAAGCATTATTGAATCAGCTGACGGCCTGCGATCCCAACAGCTATGCCGCTTGCTGCGAAGCATTGGCAAACGCCGATTTACGCGCCGAGCTGGAAGGGATCCTCGTGCCGACGCTGATTATCGCCGGACATGACGACGCGGTAACCACCGTCGATGATGCCAAAGCGTTAGTGGCGGGCATTCCCGGCGCTCAATGCGTCATCTTGCCCGCCTCTCACCTTTCCAGCGTCGAGGCCTGGCGGGCATTCAATCGCACTTTCCGGACCTTTTTGGATGAACAGCTCACGCAGCGGCAACGCTATCAGCAAGGCATGACGGTGCGCAGAGCCGTATTGGGCGATGAACATGTCGATAATACCCTCGCGGCGCTGTCGCCGTTCAACGAGGAATTTCAACATTTCATCACTCGCTACGCCTGGGGGGAAATGTGGACGCGTCCGGGTCTGTCGCGCCATACCCGCAGCCTGATCACCATCGCGATGTTGATCGCCTTGAATCGCGAAGCTGAACTGAAAATGCATATACGAGCCGCCTTCAACAACGGCGTCACGCGCGAAGAGCTCAAAGAAGTCCTGATGCATGCGGCGCTTTACTGCGGCCTGCCCGCCTCGAACGCCGCCTTTCATTTGGCGCAATCCGTCTTTGCCGAACACGATGCCGGGCAGCCGCCGGTCGAATAGAACAGCCGTTTATACCGGCACATCCAGTACTCTCTGACGCAGCGCTGCGACCAGGCGCTGCTGCTCAGGGGGCGTGAACGCCTCTTGCCGGGTAATGATGCCCAACGGTTCTGCCATTCCCTGAGTAGGCAACGGCAGCGCACGCAGGTGATTGCCGAACAGATCGTCGCGCACCGCGCCGTAAGGCACCAGCCAAACATAGCCATACTGCAACGTCAGGCAGCGCGCCAGCGTGACCGACAAGGTCTCGACGCAGCCTTCCGGCACGGCCAGCCCGTGGCTGACAATGAGCGCCTCCGCATTCTGGCGCGGTACGGTCCCACGCGGTGAGAGCACCAATGGCCAACTCAGGGCCTCCGCCAGCGTGACATCCGCATGCAGCAGCGGATGATGGGGGGAAACCACCAGCCGCAGCGTTTCATGATACAGCAGCTCGAAATTGAGCCCCTCCATGCGAGAGGGGTCTGACATACGCCCTATCCCTAAGGTTAATTGCCCGGATCTCACCGCCATCATCAGCGCATCGTTGGCCAGCGTCGAAACCTGCATGCGCCAACCTGGCGATTGCTGCTGCAACCCCACCAAGACCGGCGCGACCAAACTCACCAGCGTGGTGGGCAGCGCCCCGATATGCAGCGGCGCCGGCAGCGCCTCGCTGTCCGATGCGACCGTACGCCCCAACACATTCAGCGCATCCAAAACGCGCCCCGCATCCTGCAGGAAACGCGCCCCGGCGGCGGTCAGCTCTGCCCCCTGCCGGCTGCGCGAAAACAGGCGCTCGCCGGCCAGGCTTTCCAGTTCATTGAGCGTTTTGGAGAGGGCGGGCTGCGTGATGCCCAATTGCTGTGCGGCGCGCACCAGCGTCCCCTGCTGCGCGGTAGCGACAAAGGCGTGCAGATGACGCAGGCGGATGCGTTGGCTAAAGCGAGAAGTCATGTTCATGATTTATAGTATTAACTTGCCGCCGACGCGGCAAGCTCATTCACAGGGCAAACGGAGGTCAAATATCAAAAAAAACGGTCTCGTTCTCGCCCTGTAGCCAGATATCGAAATGGTATACCGTCTGATCACCGCGCTGCCGCCTTTGCGCCAATAACGTGCCGCGCCGTTTCTCCCATTCAATGAGGTTCAACACCGGATCTTCAGCGTTCGCCGCCTGCTCGTCGGCGAAGTAAAGACGCGTGTTCAACCCGATGTTGATGCCGCGGGCCACGATCCATAAATTGAGATGAGGCGCCATCAGCCGGCCGTCGCGCCCCATCACTCTGCCCGGTTTGATCGTCTCAAATTGCCACAGGCCGCTGGTGAAATCCGAACAGGTTCGCCCCCAGCCGCGAAAAGCGGGGTCGTCGGGTTTATCTCGTTGGCCGTCGGCGGGATGCTGATATCGCCCGGCGGCGTTGGCCTGCCAGACTTCAACCAGCGCGTCTCGCACCGGCGTGCCGGTACCGTCATAAACATGCCCTTCCACCACGATGCGTTCCCCGCGCGTTTCCGGTTGCGTCAACACATGGGTGAAATTACGCTCAAAAATGTCAAAACCGGCGGCATGCGGCGCCAAACCGATGTGCACATAAGGGCCGGCGGTTTGCGAGGCCGTTTCAGACAAATACTTTTTCATCACGCGGCTCCCTGTGTACGGTTCTCAAACCACGTGGCCCGATGGCCGCGCAGCACCAGATCGAAACGGTAGGCCAGGCTGTCCAGCGGCACGGCGGCGTGCATATCCAGCTCGGCAATCAGCGTGCGCATCGCATCGTCGCTGCCTACCGACTGCAAGATAGGGCAACGAACGAGCAACGGATCGCCTTCGAAATACATCTGCGTGATCAACCGCTGCGCGAACGCCTCGCCGAAGAGCGAGAAGTGAATATGCGCCGGACGCCAGTCGCTGACCTGATTGCGCCAGGGGTACGGGCCCGGCTTGATGGTGCGAAAACAGTAATACCCGTTGTCGTCGGTCAGCATCCTGCCGCAGCCGCCAAAATTGGGATCGATAGGCGCCAGATACTGATCCTTCTTGTGACGATAGCGCCCTCCCGCATTGGCCTGCCATACCTCGACCAGGGCGTTGCGCACCGGCGCCCCGAAGGCATCGCGCACATATCCATGCACGATGATCCGCTCGCCGATCGGTAAGCCGTCTTTGGCGTAGTTCAGAATCAGATCGTGATCAATCGGGCCGATATCCGTTGGCGTGAACACGGGTGCGGTCAGTTCAGACAGCGAGTTTTGCAATGAAATTAATGCATTGCGCGGCGATCGCAGCACGCTGGTTTTATACAGCGGCGCCAGCGCAGGCGGGTGATGGCTGTAATCGCGATGCACCAGTTCTCGCGCCATCCAATCACTTTTCATCCCGGTATCCTTATTATTTGAGGGTACATGTCGACAGAGTGTAGGAAGCGCAATATGTAAAAGTAAAGTGAGAAAACCGATCGCTTTATATAACCAAAAGTCATGGAATGTTCTGAATTGACGAAACATTTCATTTGGTCCATAACAGGTTTCAATTCCCGTCGGTGGTCCGCCTCGCTACTGAATGGTCGCTTTCAGGTCATCCATGACCGCTTAACTGGAGGCAATGATGAAACGTTCTATCGCGACGGTCTCGGTATCGGGCTCGCTGCCGGAAAAACTGCGGGCTATCGCCGCCGCAGGCTTTGATGGCGTCGAAATTTTCGATAACGATCTGGTCTATTACCCCGGTTCACCGGCGCAAATCCGTGAGCTGTGCGCCGAACTGGGCCTGGAAATTTTGCTGTTCCAGCCGTTTCGAGACTTCGAAGGCGGCCCGCGCGAAAGCCTGGCGCAGAACCTTTCACGCGCAGCGCGCAAGTTCGACGTCATGCAGCAATTGGGCTGCTCGCGCATGCTGCTCTGCAGTAATGTCTCGCCCGACAGCAGCGAAGACCTGGCCACGCAAGTGATCGATTTGCGCGCGTTGGCGGAGTTGGCCGCCGAGTATGATATTACTGTCGGTTATGAAGCGCTGGCATGGGGACGTCACGTGAACCTGTGGCGCGACGCCTGGGCGCGGGTTAAGGCCGTAGACCATCCGGCGCTGGGGATCATTCTCGATAGTTTTCATATCCTGTCGCGCGGCGATAATCTTGACGGCCTTGATGAAGTCCCCCCCGAAAAAATTGTGTTTGTACAACTGGCGGACGCCCCGCTACTGAAGATGGACGTGCTCGCCTGGAGCCGCCATTTCCGCTGTTTCCCCGGCCAAGGGGAGCTGAACCTGGCTCAGTTCATGACTCAACTTTCCGCGCATGGCTATCGCGGCGCCTGGTCGCTGGAGATATTTAACGATGGTTTCCGCGCCTCGCCGGTGCTTCCCACGGCTCAGGACGGTTTCCGATCGTTGTTGTGGCTGGAGGAACAAACCTATGACTGGCTGGCCAAACAGCCTCTGCTGCCCAACGCCATGGCCTCGCTCATAGAACATTCATTATTTCATTCAGAAGCGCATCCCCCCTTGCTGGCGCTGGAGTTTATCGAATTTGCCGTCTCGCACAGCGATGGGCTGGCGATGGGCCAATGGCTGACGCAGTTGGGATTGGTTCACGCCGGCGAACACCGCTCCAAAAGCGTCGCCCTCTATCGCAACGGCAAAGTGAATGTCATTCTGAATGCCCAACCGGAAAGTCAGGCCTGCGGCTATTATCACTTGCACGGCATTTCTCTTTGCGCCGTGGCGTGGCGGGTTCGCGGCGTAGCGCGTTTACTGCAACGGGCGCAAGACTACGGTTACGCCCTCTGGCAAGGAGAAACCGGCCCCAACGAGCGGCAAATTCCCGCCCTGTGCGCACCGGACGGCAGCCTGATTTATCTGGTCGAGGCGGACGAAGATCCCAAGAACGATATTTATCACACCGATTTTCATCTGACGCATCGCAGCGCGCCGCCGCCTGCACTGCAGAGCATCGATCACCTCGCGATAGCGCTGACGGACGAATCTTGCGGCAACTGGATCATGTTCCTGCGCAGCGTGCCGGGTTTTGTGCAGGACAACGAGTGGGAACTGCCCGATCCGTTGGGTTTGGTGCGCAGCCGCGTGTTGCGCAGCCCCAACGACGCCATCCGGCTGCCGCTGAATATGTCGGTGAGCCGGGAAACCCAAATCGCCCAGGCATTAACCACCTATCAGGGCGCGGGATTACAGCATGTCGCCTTTGGCTGTAATGATTTGTTCAGCGTAGTGAAAGCGGCTCAGCAGCGTGGATTAAAAACGCTGAGCATCCCCGATAACTACTATCAAGACCTCAGAGCGCGTTTCGATCTTGATCCCGTTTTCCTTTCGCAGCTGCAAGCGTTCAATGTGCTCTACGATCGAGACGAGCAAGGTGGAGAATTACTGCACGTCTATACCGTCGCCTACGAGAAAGGGCGCTTCTTCTTCGAGTTACTGGAACGTCGGGGCGGCTACCGCGGCTTCGGGGCCGTCAACGCCCCGGTTCGGCTCACCGCCATGCGTTAACCGTGCGGGCCATCAAGGCCCGCTCATTCTTTCATCTTACTGAAAAGATTAATGATCACGCTCACACTCTCAACCGCTTCCGGCTCAGACATTCCCACGGCAATCCCTTTTCATAACATAAGGTTAACATTCCACCCTCACTTCCCTCTCACCTCATCGTCCGATAAACGCACATTATTTCGATAATCGACATTTATTGCCCCGCCAACGGCTGCTTATAGTGATGACACTCAACTACTGCACCGGGAGCCCCCCATGTCGGGAAACAACGCAATCAATGTTCGGGCGCTGATCGACAGCCGCCCCTTAGGGAAATGGCAAAAGATGGTCGTGCTGCTCGGCTTTTGCATCATTGCTCTGGATGGATTCGATATCGTTATCATGGGATTTATTGCGCCAGAGCTTAAGGCCGATTGGCAAATCACTAATCGCGAGCTGGGGCTGGTGATCAGCGCGGCGCTGATTGGCCTGTCGCTGGGCGCGATGCTTTCCGGGCCATTGTCAGACAGGTTCGGCCGCAAAGTGGTCATCATCAACAGCGTATTCTTTTTTGGCGTTTGGACGCTGGTGACGGCGTTTTCTCAAAATATGGAGCAGATGATGTTATTTCGCCTGCTCACCGGCTTGGGGCTGGGCGCCGCCATGCCGAATGTCGGCACCCTGGTGGCGGAATTCGCGCCTGCCCGGCGCCGCGCTTTCTTGATTACCGTGGTCTTCTGCGGCTTCACCTTTGGCGCCGCCTTGGGCGGATTCGCCGCCTCTTGGCTAATGCCACGCTTCGGCTGGCATTCCGTGCTGCTGCTCGGCGGGATCTTGCCCCTGCTGTTCGCGCCCGTGCTGATGGCGGCGTTACCCGAATCGGTGTGTTTCCTGGTGGAGAAACGGGCGAAGAACGACGGAATTCAGCGGATTTTGGCGAAACTGGCGCCCGACCTCGATCTTCGGCACAGCACCATCATATTGCCCCCGCCAAACCAGGCCTGCGCGCACCCCATCAAATTAGTGGTGAGCTCGCAGTATCGCTTCGGCAGTTTAATGCTGTGGGGATCGTATTTTTCCGCGCTGTTTCTGTTCTATACGTTGGGCAGCTGGCTGCCGTTGCTGATTAAAGACGGCGGCTTCAACGTCACGCAAGCGGCGATCATCACCGCCCTGTTTCAGGCGGGCGGCACGCTGGGCTCACTGTTTTCCGGCTGGCTGATGGACAGGTCCGAACCGCATCGCGCTTTGGCGTCCATTTATGGGATGGGGGCGCTGTTCACCCTGCTTATGGGGCCGGCGATGGGCTACCCCGTCCTGATGGGAGGCTGCGCGATGGCGATCGGATTCTGCATCGGAGGAGCCAACACCGGCATGAACGCCCTGTCGGCCAGTTTTTATCCCACCGAAGCCCGGGCTACCGGCTCCAGCTGGATGCACGGCATCGGTCGTTTGGGCGCCATATTGAGCGCGCTGGCCGGCGCTGAAATGCTGGCGCTCGGTTGGAGCTTAAGCACCATTTTCACCGTGCTGGCGCTGCCGGCGCTATTGACGGTGGCGATGATCGTCGCCAAAGGGCGCCATCAAGTTCGCCAAGCGGCAGGGCATGGGTATACGGCTTACCTTGACGCACGTTCAAATGACATGCGCTGAACGCGCGGAGTAGCCCCCGTTTGAACAGCGACGACAGGATAGCGGGAATGACATTCCCTCCCTTCCTTTCTTCGGTACAGACGCCTTCCGGCTGCAAACACGCGGCGCCCCAGCCGGAAGGCGCAACGCCACCTCATTCCCCTTTTTAACCGCCTCAGAGAAAAATCACTAAGGAGCTCATATGCAAAAAGCACACAGGACGCGGGACGGGAAAAAGTACCTCCTGTGGTTTCTTGCCGGATTGATGTTCATTATCGGCCTGGCAATCTGCCTTCTCGGCGCCAGATTGGCCTTCGTCGGCGGAACGTTTTATTTCGTGGCGATGGGTCTGGCGATGATTATCGCCGCCGTACTGATTGCCCGGCGCCGTCGCAGCGGCATTATCCTGTACGCGATCGCCTTCGTCGCCTCCCTGTTTTGGGCCGTCGCCGATGCCGGCTGGCATTACTGGCCGCTGTTCTCGCGCCTTTTCACCCTCGGCGTTTTAGCGTTTCTTTGCGCTATCGCCTGGCCATTGATGCCCGGTCATTCGGCCAAAAAAGGCCCGGCTTTCGGCTTAGCGGCGATCCTGGCCATCGGGCTGGGGGTCAGCTTCGGGTGGATGTTCAGATCCCAACCGCTGGTCAGCGCGACGAAAACCATCCCCGTATTTCCAGTAGCCGCCGGCGAGCAACAAAAGAATTGGGAGCACTGGGGAAATACCCCGCACGGCGATCGCTTCGCCGCACTTGATCAAATAAACAAGCAGAACGTTTCCCGCTTGCAGGTGGCCTGGACTGCCCATACCGGCGATCTTCCCGTGAGCAAAGGTTCGGGTGCGGAAGATCAGAATACGCCGTTGCAGGTCGGCGACACGCTTTATGTCTGCACCCCGTACAGTAAAGTGCTGGCTTTAGATGTGGATAGCGGGAAAGAAAAATGGCGTTTCGATCCGCAGGCCGCCTCGCCGAACTGGCAGCGCTGCCGGGGCCTGGGTTACTACGAGGATCACGCCGCTCCTGCAGCAACAGGCTCGAGTCGCCCACCCGCGATCTGTTCGCGTCGTTTGTTCCTGCCCACGATTGACGCCAGACTCATCGCCCTTGATGCCGACACGGGGAAATTGTGCGACGCCTTTGGCGATCGCGGTACCGTCGATCTCGGCAGCGGCATGGGCGAAATCAAACCGGGCTATTATCAACAAACCTCCACGCCGCTGGTGGCCGGAGAAATCGTCGTCGTGGGGGGACGCGTAGCGGACAACTTTTCCACCGATGAGCCTCCCGGCGTTGTTCGAGCTTATGATGTTCACTCCGGCAACCTCGTGTGGGCCTGGGATCCGGGCAACCCTGAACTGAGCGGCCTGCCGCCGGAGGGGCAAACCTATACTCGCGGCACGCCGAATGTCTGGTCAGCCATGTCCTATGACAAGCGGTTGAACCTCATCTATTTACCCACAGGCAACGCGACGCCAGACTTTTTCGGCGGCACTCGCAGCGCGCTGGACGACAAATACAGCTCCGCCGTCGTCGCCATAGACGCCGCTACCGGCAAAGTTCGCTGGCACTATCAGACGACCCACCACGATTTGTGGGACTTCGATCTGCCCTCACAGCCGCTGTTGTTCGATTTGCCCGACGGCAAAGGCGGCATTACGCCGGTTCTGGTGCAAACCAGCAAGCAAGGCATGATTTTCATGCTCAACCGCGTGACCGGCGAGCCCGTCGCGCAAGTTGAAGAACGCCCGGTGCCAACGGGAGCTATCAAGGGTGAACGCTATTCCCCCACCCAGCCGTACTCAGTGGGGATGCCGATGATTGGCAATGAACAACTGAAAGAGTCGGATATGTGGGGCGCAACGCCGATTGACCTGCTGTTATGCCGCATTCAGTTTAAAGAAATGCGCTATCAAGGCATTTTCACCCCGCCGGGTGAAGACCGCGCCCTGCAATACCCAGGCTCCCTGGGAGGAATGAACTGGGGCAGCGTCGCCGTGGATCCCCACAATAACCTGATGTTCGTTAACGACATGCGTCTGGGATTGGCGCATTATTTGGTGCCGCGGGATAAGGTGCCGACCAACGCCAGCGGTATTGAAATGGGGATAGTCCCGATGGAGGGCACCCCGTTCGGGGCCCTGCGAGAACGGTTCCTCTCCCCGCTGGGGATCCCCTGCCAGAAACCGCCGTTCGGCACGATGTCCGCCGTGGACCTGACTACCGGCAAATTGGTGTGGCAGGTCCCTGTCGGGACAGTCGAGGATACCGGGCCGCTCGGCATCAGCATGCATATGCCGATCCCTATCGGCATGCCAACGCTGGGCGCGCCGCTGTCGACGCAGTCGGGTCTTCTGTTTTTCGCCGGCACGCAGGACTTCTATTTACGCGCCTTTGACACCGCCAACGGTAAAGAGATATGGAAATCGCGCTTGCCGGTCGGGAGCCAATCCGGCCCGATGACTTACCTTTCGCCGAAAACCGGCAAACAGTACATTGTCATCAATGCGGGAGGCGCACGCCAATCACCGATGCGCGGCGACTACATTATCGCCTATGCGCTGCCGGACAAGTAATCCCGCACGAGAAATATCAAGGCGCATCGGGTTTACAGAGTGAGTCAATCCCAGCGGCAACGGGCGGCGTCAAACCCGCCCTATCGTTCACAACATGACAAACGGTAAGACGAAAAGACGGTTTGATAACGCCGGCAAAGGGTCGGCACAGGGAAATAAGAACGACAGCCGATAAGAACGGTGGTTTTACTGTGATGGGGATCGTTGAAAGATTTATTCGTAAGTGATTGAATAGTGGCGGAGAGAGGGGGATTTGAACCCCCGGTAGAGTTGCCCCTACTCCAGTTTTCGAGACTGGTCCGTTCAGCCGCTCCGGCATCTCTCCTGACAACGCTTGCTATCATGCCCGCTTTTGCGGCATTTTTACAGCATTAGCATACCGCTGAACGTTCAAGTGATGAGTTTACGAGCAACCTGATGATTAAATGGCCGTGGAAAGCGACTCAACCCTCTCAATCCCAGGCAGACATCGAGGCCCAGTGGCAGGACGCGCTGGCGATCCCGCTGCTGTCGCCGCTGAATGAGCAGGAGCGGCAGCGGCTGGTGGCCGTCGCCGGGCAAATCTTGCAGCAAAAGCGCATCGTGCCGCTGCAGGGGCTGCAGCTCACCTCACAAATGCAGGCGCGCATCGCCCTGCTGTTCGCCCTGCCGGTGCTGGAGCTCGGCGCGGAGTGCCTCGACGGCTTCAACGAAATCCTGCTCTACCCCACCCCGTTCGTGGTGGAAGACGAATGGCAGGACGAAATTGGCCTGGTGCACTCGGGGCCGGTGGTGCAGTCCGGCCAGAGCTGGGAACAAGGGCCGATCGTGCTCAACTGGCAAGACGTGCAGGACTCTTTCGATCTTTCCGGTTTCAATCTGGTGATCCACGAAGCGGTGCACAAGCTGGATATGCGCAACGGCGGCGTCGCCACCGGCGTGCCGCCGATCCCGCTGCGCGAAGTGGCCGCCTGGGAGCACGATCTGCACGCCGCGATGGAAAGTCTGCAGGACGAGATCGACATGGTCGGCGAAGAGGCCGCCAGCATGGACGCCTACGCCGCCACCGATGCGGCCGAGTGCTTCGCCGTGCTGTCGGAGTATTTTTTCAGCGCCCCCGAGCTGCTGGCAGAGCGCTTCCCGGCGCTGTATCAGCACTTTTGCCGCTTCTACCGCCAGGATCCGCTGGCGCGCCTGCTGCGCGGCCAAGCGGAAAACGACGCGCAATGGGCTGACTGACGGGCACATTGCTCAGATACCGAGCAGTCGCACCACTCAAGGCAATTTAGCGTTGACACACCCGGGGCCGCTGGATATGATGCGCCCCGTTCACACGATTCCTCTGTAGTTCAGTCGGTAGAACGGCGGACTGTTAATCCGTATGTCACTGGTTCGAGTCCAGTCAGAGGAGCCATATTTAGAGAAGCCCGCTTAAGGAAACTTAAGCGGGCTTTTTGCTGTTGGGCGTTTACAGCCCGCGTTTTTCCATCAGCAGCGCCAGATCGACCAAGCGGTTGGAGAAGCCCCACTCGTTGTCATACCAGGCGAGCACCTTCACCAGATTGCCGCCGATCACCAGCGTGGACAGGCCGTCGATAATCGACGAGCGCGCATCGCCCCGATAGTCGCTCGACACCAGCGGTTCATCGCTGTACCCCAGGATCCCTTTCAGCGGGCCGGACGCCGCCGCCGCGCGGAAAGCGGCGTTGATCTCCTCCACCGTCGCCGGGCGTTTCAGCGTCACCGTCAGATCGACGATCGAGACGACCGGCACCGGCACCCGCAGCGAATAACCGGTCAACCTGCCGTCGAGATCCGGGATCACCTTGCCGAGCGCCTTGGCCGCGCCGCTGGAGTAAGGCACGATCGACTCCGCCGCCGCCCGCGCGCCGCGCAGATCTTTTTCCGGCTGATCGTGCAGCGCCTGGCTGTTGGTATAGGCGTGAGTGGTGTTCATCAGCCCGTATTCGATGCCGAACGCCTGATGCAGCACCTGCGCGGCGGGCGCCAGCCCGTTGGTGGTGCAGCTGCCGTTGCTGACCACTTTATGCAGCGCCGGATCGTAGAGCTGGTCGTTAACCCCCATGACGATGGTGATGTCGTCGTTCTTGGCCGGCGCTGAGATAATCACCCGCTTAGCGCCGCCGTGCGTGATGTGCACTTCCGCCTTGGCTTTATCGGTAAAGAAGCCCGTCGCTTCGATCACCACGTCCACGCCCACGCTGCGCCAGGGGATCTCGGCGGGATCGCGCTGGGAAAACACCTGAATTGGCCGGCCGTCCAGCAGCAGCCGATTATCGCCGGCTTCCACTTTGGCCGCCAGCGTGCCGGAAAGCGTGTCGTATTTCAGCAGGTGCGCCAGCGTTTTGCTGTCCGTCAGATCGTTGATCGCCACCACTTCAAAATCGCTGCGCCCCAGCGCCGCGCGCAGCACGTTGCGCCCGATCCTGCCGAAGCCGTTAATGCCTACTTTCACCATGATGCTCTCCTCGTTTGGGCTTTGCCTCAAATCTAGCCCTGCCCCGAGACGGCGTAAATGACGTTTAACGATCAATTTACGCCAAATTGCGCGCGTGGAAGCGTTCGCGGTATTCGCTCGGGGTCAGCTGCAGTTTGCGCTCAAACACCCGCCGCAGGTTAAGGCCGTTGCCGAAGCCGGTGGCCAGCGCGATCTGTTCGATGCCCTCCGCACTCTGCTCGAGGCGCTGTCTGGCGGTATGCAACCGCCCCTCTTCGACGAATTTGGCGGGAGAAATGCCCGTCTCGCGGGTGAACACGCGGGTAAAGTTGCGCGGGCTCATCGCCACGCGTTCGGCCAACCGATCGACGCTGAGATCGTCGGCGAGGTTTTCCAGGATCCAGGACTGCAGGTCGCGGATCGGGCCAGGCGATTTGGCCTGGTTGAGCGGGTAGCGGCTGAACTGCGCCTGCCCGCCGGGGCGACGCAGAAACATCACCAGATCCTGCGCCACTTCGCGCGCCTGCACGAAGCCGTAATCGTCCTCCACCAGCGCCAGCGTCAGATCGAAGCCGGAACTGACGCCGCCGGAGGTCCAGATCGGCCCGTCCGGCACGTAGATCGGGCCGTTTTCGACCTGCACCCGCGGAAAGCGCGCCTGCAGCGTTTCCGCCAGCCGCCAGTGGGTAGTCGCCCGCCGCCCGTCCAGCAACCCGGCCTCGGCCAGCAGCAGAGCCCCGCCGCAAACGGAAGCGATACGGCGCGCCTGCGGGGCCGCGCGGCGCAGCCAATCCGCCACCAGGGCCCCCTCTTCTTCCGTCGCCCCCTTGCCGGCAACAATGACGGTATCGCGCGGCAGGGCCGGATCGAGATCCGCCAAGCGATGGTCGGCCAACAGGCTCAGCCCGGACAGGCCGTGTACCACCCGATGGAATTGCGTGGTGGCGACAGCGATCTGATACAGCGGCGCTTCGGCAGGGCTCAGGCGGTTAGCCTGCATCAGGATATCGGCGATGCCCGCCGCTTCGAACAGCATGCCCCCTTCAGGGACGATAATCAGGAATGTATGCATGGCGATAATAAGAAGAACGAGCAAAAAAGGTCAGACAGCCACTGTATAAGAAAAGCCTCGCCGGTTCACCCTGCGGGCATAAAAAAGCCCGCCGGCAAGCGCCGACGGGCCAACAAAGCACTGTCCTCAAGCCTGCGGCAGGCTCACCCCGCCGGCGCGCGCCAATTGCGCCAGCAGCGCCGTTTGAAACGCCTCGTCGTATACCGCCGCGTGAGGTTCGAAGCGCTGTTGATGGTGCCAATAGCCGCCGGACGCCAGAGCCTGCGGCTCATCGCTGCTCACCAGCCACGCCTGCGTCACATGCCCCAGCGCCAGATCGTCTGGCGCATCCGCGCCGCCCATTTTGGTCGGCACCCAGCCGGGATCGACCGCGCTGCTGATCACGTCAGGCCACAGGCGCGCCACGGCGGCGGCCAGCGCGGTGACGAACAGTTTGCTGTCCGAATAGGAGCCGGCTGCGCCGCCGAGCCAGTCCACGCCGCTCAGTTCCGCCACGCCGTCAAAGTGCATGCTGCTGCTCAGATAGACGATACGCTTGGGGCGTTCGATCAGGGCCGTCAGCAGGTAGGGCGCAACGACGTTCACCGGCATCACCTGCGGCCCGGTAAACATACCGGCGTTGTGGATCACCGCGTCCGGGCGGCCGAGGCGGTTGACCTGCTCGGCAAGCTGCCGGATCTGCTGCACATCGGACAGATCGCCAATCGCCGCCTGCGCACCGCGATCCAGCAGATCGCGCACCGCATCCAGACGGCCGGGTTCACGCGCATGCAAAATCACCTGATGCCCTTCGTCCAACAGCGTTTGCGCGGCGGCGCGGCCCAGCCCGTCTACCGAACCGGTAATGAAAATGCGTGACATGCCACTCCTCCGTTTAGCGCCAGCCGAGCGCCGGCGCGACATAGGTTAAAATCGATTCGATGACGTGGGCGTTGTAATCCACGCCCAGCTGGTTAGGCACGGTCAGCAGCAGCGTATCCGCTTCGGCGATGGCCTCGTCCTGCGCCAGCTGCTTGATCAGCTCGTCCGGCTCGGCGGCATAGCTGCGGCCGAAGATCGCCCGGGTCTGCGCGTCGATATACCCCAGTTGATCGCCCTCCTTGCCGCCGCCGCCGAAGTAGTTGCGATCCCGCTGATCCACCAGCGCGAAGATGCTGCGGCTGACGGAAACCCGCGGCTCGCGCGCATGGCCCGCCTCTTGCCAGGCGGCGCGGTAGGCGCGGATCTGCTTGGCCTGCTGGATATGGAAGGGTTCACCGGTTTCGTCGTTCTTGAGCGTCGAGCTTTGCAGGTTCATGCCCAGCTTCGCCGCCCAGACGGCGGTGGCGTTCGAACCGGCGCCCCACCAGATGCGGTCGCGCAGCCCGGCGGAAAACGGCTCCGGCCGCAGCAGCCCGGGCGGATTCGGGAACATCGGCTGAGGATTGGGCTCGGCGAACCCTTCACCGCGCAGCGCTTCCAGGAACACTTCGGTGTGGCGGCGAGCCATGTCCGCGTCGCTCTCGCCGTCGGCCGGGGCATAGCCGAAATAGCGCCAGCCGTCGATCACCTGCTCCGGCGAGCCGCGGCTGATGCCAAGCTGCAGCCGCCCGCCGGCGATCAGATCCGCCGCGCCGGCGTCTTCCACCATGTACAGCGGATTTTCATAACGCATGTCGATCACGCCGGTGCCGATCTCGATGCGTTGGGTTTTGGCGCCGATGGCGGCCAGCAGCGGGAACGGCGACCCCAGCTGGCGTGCGAAGTGGTGTACGCGAAAATAGGCGCCGTCCGCCCCCAGATCTTCGGCGGCGACCGCCAGATCGATGGACTGCAGCAGCGCATCCGCCGCGGAACGGGTGCCGGACTGGGCGGAAGGCGACCAGTGGCCAAACGAGAGAAAACCAATCTTTTTCATCGGGCATCATCCTCAGAGGCAAAATCATCGGCCTACAGTGACAAAAACCGCGCGCCCTGCGCCAGCAAAATCGCCCCCGATCGCACTAAACGAACCGATTGCCGCCGCGCCGCCCGGCGATTGTAATCAAAAAACAAATGTCGTATAACAAGCAGCTCCGAGGGGTGTCCTGTTACGGGCTGAGATGGCGCAAGCCGAACCCTTTGAACCTGATCTGGGTCATGCCAGCGAAGGGACGGTTAGGCAACAACGCTCTCACCCGTTGCCTGTTCATACCCCAGCGTGCCCGGATCTCCACTGACTCAAGGAGGTCCCATGTCCATCACCACCCTGTTCGAAAGCGGTCTTTACGGCCGGCTGCGCCAACAAGCCGGCAGCCACTGGCAGGACTACGTCGATCACCCGTTTCTGCAGCAGCTGGCCGCCGGCACCTTGCCCGAACGCGCGTTTCGCCGCTACCTGACCCAGGACTATCTGTTCCTGCTGCACTTCGCCCGCGCCTACGCGCTGCTGGTCAGCAAGCTGCGCACCCTGCCGGAGATGCGCGCCGCCACCGCCTCGCTCAACGGTATCGTCGCCGAACTGCCGCTGCACGTGGCCTACTGCGCCGAATGGGGGCTAAGCGAAGCGCAGATCGCCTCCCAGCCGGAAGCGGCGGAAACCATGAACTATACCCGCTACGTGCTGGATATCGGCCATGCCGGCGACGCCCTCGATCTGCTGGCCGGCCTGCTGCCCTGCGTGGCCGGCTATGCTGAAATCGGCCTGCGGCTGCTGCACGATCCCGCCACCCAAATAGAGGGCAATCCTTACGCCTCCTGGATCCGCAACTACGGCGACGAGGGCTATCTGGCCGGCGTGCGCGCCGCCATCGAGCTGCTGGAAACCGTCGGCCACCAGCGCGGCGCACCAGGCCGCTTCACCGAGCTGGCGCAGATTTTCACCACCGCCACCCAGCTGGAATCGGCATTTTGGCAAATGGGGCTGAACGCCTCATGACCACCCCGCGTCTCCCGCCCGGCATCCAGGTGCGGGATCTCAGCCTGCGTTTCGGTCAGCAAATCGTCTTCGACCGGCTGAGCTTCGACATCGCCGGCGGCAGCTTCGTCGCCCTGCTCGGCGCCAGCGGCGCCGGCAAAACCAGCCTGCTGAAGATCATCGCCGGCCTGGCGCAGGCCACCTCAGGCACGGTGACCGGCAGCGACGGCCTGCCGATCGCCGGGCGCATCGCCTACATGGGGCAAAAAGACCTGCTCTACCCGTGGCTGAACGTCGAAGAAAACGTCGCCCTCGGCGCGCGGCTGCGCGGCGAAACGCCGGATCGGGCGTGGGCGGCGCACCTGCTGGAGCGCGTGGGCCTGGCCGCTCACGGCCGCAGCCTGCCCGCCGCGCTGTCCGGCGGCATGCGCCAGCGCGCCGCCATCGCCCGCACGCTCTACGAACGCCAGCCGATCGTGCTGATGGATGAACCCTTTTCGGCGCTGGACGCCATCACCCGCGCCGAGATCCAGAGCCTGGCCGCCGAGCTGCTGGCGCAAAACACCGTGCTGCTGATCACCCACGACCCGATGGAAGCCTGCCGCCTGAGCCACCGGCTGCTGGTGCTGTCGCCCTGGCCGCTGGGCCTCGATGATAGCCACCGCATCAGCGGGCAACCGCCGCGTGCGCCGGATGACGCCGGCCTGCTGAAAAGCCAGGCCGAGCTGCTGCAACAGCTGGTGAGGGCCGCGCAATGAATATCGCCAAAGAACGCGGCCTCACCCGCCTGCGGCGCGGGCTGACGGTGTTCGTCGGCCTGCTGCTGCTGTGGTGGCTGGCGGCGCAAAGCGGCATTCCGGCCTTCCTGCTGCCCACGCCGGGCGCGGTGGCGCAGGCGCTGTGGGACGGGCGCGGCTATCTCGCCTGGCACACGCTGATCACCGCTTCGGAGATCGTCAGCGGGCTGGCGCTGGGCGTGCTGCTCGGCGCGGCGCTGGCGCTGTGCATGATCTTCTCGCCGCGCCTGCAGCGCTGGCTGATGCCGCTGGTGCTCACCAGCCAGGCGATACCGGTGTTCGCCCTGGCGCCACTGCTGGTGCTGTGGTTCGGCTTCGGCATGAGCGCCAAGGTGGCGATGGCGGTGCTGGTGATCTTCTTCCCGGTGGTGTCGGCCTTTTTCGACGGGCTGCGCCGGGTCAACAACGACTATCTCGATCTGGCGCGCACGATGCGCGCTTCGCGCTGGGCGCAGCTGCGGCACGTGCGGCTGATGGCGGCGCTGCCGGCCTTCGGCTCCGGCCTGCGCATGGCCGCCGCCGTCGCGCCGATCGGCGCCATCATCGGCGAATGGGTCGGCTCGGCCGAAGGGCTGGGCTACGTGATGCTGAACGCCAACGCGCGCATGCAGACCGACGTCTGCTTCGCCGCGCTGTTTATTTTGGTGCTGATGACCGTGCTGCTGTGGGCCGCGGTGGATGCGCTGCTGCGGCGCCTGATCGCCTGGGCGCCGGAAAACGACTGATGATTGCAACCATAACCAGGGATAAAGGAACGACCATGATCAAACAAACCGTTTGCGGGCTGCTGCTCGGCGCCGCCATCACCGGCCAGGCCGGCGCGGCCGAAAAGCTGACGCTGGTGCTCGACTGGTACATCAACCCCGATCACGCGCCGATTATGGTGGCCGAGCAGATCGGCGCCTTCAAGGCCGCAGGGCTGGACGTCAAGATCGTGCCGCCGTCCGATCCGGCGCTGCCGCCGCGGCTGGTGGCCGCCAAACAGGCCGACCTCGCCATCACCTACCAACCTCAGCTGCATTTCTTCGCCGATCAGGGCCTGCCGCTGATGCGCGTCGGCACGCTGATCAACACGCCGCTGAATACGGTGATCGCGCTGGATAAAAACATCACGTCGCCGGCGGATCTCAAGGGCAAGACGGTGGGTTACTCGGTTAGCGGCATCGAACAGGCGACGCTGGCCACCATGGTCGAACACGAACACCTCAAGCCGCAGGACATCAAGCTCATCAACGTCAACTTCCAGCTGACCAGCGCCCTGCTGGCGGGCCAGGTCGATGCGGTGATCGGCGGCTACCGCAACATCGAAGCGCTGGAGCTGAAGCTGCAGGGCAAGACGCCGGTGGTGTTCAACGTCGAAGATTACGGCGTGCCGGCCTACGACGAGCTGATCATCGTCGCCCACCGCGATGCGGTGAACGAGCCGAAAATCCGCAAGTTCCTCGCCGCGCTGAAGCAAGGCAGCGACTACCTGCACGCGCACCCGCAGGACACCTGGCTGGCGTTCGCCAAGGCGCACCCGGAGCTGAATACCGAGCTGAACAAACAGGCGTGGCAAGCCAGCCTGCCGCTGTTCGCGCGCGATCCGGCCAAGCTGGATCGGGCCCGCTACCAGGCTTACGAACAGTTCCTGTTCGACAACAAGCTGATCAAGAAAATCACTCCGGTGGAACAGTACGCGGTGGAGTTGAACTGATCACGCCGAGGCGGCCGGCGGCGCCACCGTCACCTCACCCTGGCCGCTGCGCTGCAAGGCCGCCTTCACCAGCCCGTTGGCCTTGCAGCGCTCGATAAAATCGTTCACGTAGGCGGCGCCCTGCGTTTTTTGCCGCGGCACCGCCAGCGCCTGGCGGATAGCGGTGAAATGCCCCTCCAGCACCCGGTAGCCGGGATGGGCGGCCGCAGCGGCCAGCAGCGGCTGGCGCACGCCGGCCGCCGCCTCCAGTCCCCGGTCGAAAAACAGCGCGATCGCCTCGGCAGAGGTTGCCGCCCGCACCAGTTGCGCCTGCTGCAGCGTGCGCGATAAAAACAGATCGTACGCCGCCCCCTGGCCGACCGCGATGCGCACCTCCGGCCTGTCGAGCTGCGCCACCTCAAAGTAAGGCGCGTCGTTCGCCACCAGGTAAGTCCCCTCGATGATCACGTACGGCTCGCTGAAGGCAATCTGCGCCGCGCGCACCGGCTCGATGGCCATAAACGCCAGGTTCCAGGCGCCGCTGTCCAGGTCGGCGAACACCTTGCCCGCCGCGTCATAGGTCACCAGTTCGAGCGCCACGCCCAGCTCCTGGGCCAGCGCGGCGGCCAGCTCCACCGAAGCGCCTTGCGGTTTGCCGCCGGCTCCGGCCTGCGCCAGCACCGGATTGCCGTAGTTGATCGCCGCGCGCAACACGCCTTGCGGGGCCAGATCGTCGAGTACCGCGGCGGGAATCGTCTGCATACTTCCTCCTGAATGGCTGATGGGCGCGCCGTCGTGGCGCTCATTAAGCGTAGAGCGAAACCTCGGACCAGCAAGCTTTCGCCGCCGAAGCCGCCGCCGGCGTGATTAACGTCACACTATTGTCATAAAAATGTACAATAGCCGCCGTTCGTCGCCGTAGCGGGAGATCGCGCGTTGTTCCGCCGCCGGCAATAGGCTATACCCTTCACTTTTCGCGCTGCGGCACGCTCGGCGGCGCAGACCAGGGCAGCAACGGTTTTATTTCAATCAGACAGGGTTTGGCGGATGGTTTTAGCAGTCGTTTCGTTTGTTCTCTTTTTGGCGTCGATTTTGATTTATCGCACCCGGGCCGCCGCCAACCGCTGGTGGTTCGCCATTCTGCTGACGCTGCTCGGCAGCTATCTGGTGCTGAACGTCATCCTGATCGCCAGCAACTACTTCACCGGCGACGGCATCACCGACGCGGTGATTTACACCGTCACCAGCAGCCTCAAAGGCGCGGGCATCAGCAAATACGTGCTGCCGTTCATCGGCCTGCTGGCGGCGTTGGGGCTTATCTTCGCGGTGCTGGCTCGCAGCCTGCTGCGCCGCAAGGCCAAAGGCAGCAGCGTGGCCTACAGCATCGTCGCCGTGTTGCTGGCGCTGTTTTCGGTCGGCACCACCCCGGCGTTTCAGGACATCTCGCTGCTGGTCAAGAGCCAGATCGTCGGCGATACCGCCGATTTCAGCACCTACTACAAGGCGCCGAAAAAGACCGTGCAGGGCAAGCGGCCGAACCTGGTGTACATCTATGCCGAGAGCCTGGAGCGCACCTAC
Source organism: Serratia sp. TSO36 (assembly GCF_057808395.1). Lineage (NCBI taxonomy): Bacteria > Pseudomonadati > Pseudomonadota > Gammaproteobacteria > Enterobacterales > Yersiniaceae > Serratia > Serratia sp. TSO36. Next base: position 111,896 of record NZ_JBJZOU010000016.1, read on the forward strand.
TTCGATAGCGAGCTGTTTCCCGGCCTGGCCGACGAGCTGAACGCCCTGCGCACGGACAGCATCGATTTCAGCAACACCCAGCAGCTGCCGGGCACCGGCTACACCATCGCCGGCATGGTCGCCTCGCAGTGCGGCATTCCGCTGTTCGCGCCCTTCGACGGCAACGCCTCCAGCGCGGTCTCCACCTTCTACCCGGAGAACGTCTGCCTGGGCGACGTGCTGAAGGCTGCCGGCTACAGCAACTATTTCTATCAGGGCGCCGAGCTGGCGTTTGCCGGTAAAGACACCTTCCTGAAATCCCACGGCTTCGACCACGTTTACGGCTTCAAAGAGCTGCGCGAACAGGTCGCCGATCCGAGCTACAAAAACGACTGGGGCTGGTACGACGACAGCGTGCTGGACGTGGTGTACGGCAAGTTCGTCGAGCTGTCCAAACAGCGCCAACCCTTCTCGCTGTTTACCCTGACCGTCGATACCCATCACCCGGACGGCTTTATCTCCGCCGGCTGCAGCAAGAAAAGTTACGCCTGGCAGAACAAGGAAAACCGCTCGCTGAGCGCAGTGGCCTGCAGCCAGCAACACATCGCCGCGCTGATCGACAAGATCAAACGCTCGCCCTATTTCAGCAACACCGTGATCGTGGTGTCCTCCGATCATCTGGCGATGAACAACACCGCCTACGACATCCTGACCAAACAGAAGCGCCGCAACCTGTTCTTCATCATCGACGGCACCCGGCCGCTGGCGGAACAGCGCAACGAGAAGCGCAGCACGCTGGACAACGGCGCCACGGTGCTGGACGTGATGGGCGGCGACAACTACATCGGCCTCGGCCGCAGCAGCCTGTCGGCGCCGTCGCTGTCTACGGTGTTCCTGAACATCGAAGAGAAAATCAACGGCTGGAAACCGGCGGTGATCAACCAGTGGGGCCTGCCGAACCGCATCAGCGACTACAGCGTGGACACGCGCCAGCGCAGCCTCAGCTTCTCCGGCGTCACCTACAAGGTGCCGTTCATCCTGCGGGTGGGCGACAACCGCATCGAACCGATGTTCAACGTCTACCTCTCCACCCCGCTGCGCAAGCAGCTGGCCGGGCTGGGCGCGGGGGAGAAATTCGTCTGGGCCGATAAATGCTACGAGATCGGCCGGGTCTGGGCGCCGCAGCTGGCGCTGAGCACCGACATCTGCGTGGCCTCCGGCACCCTGGCCTCGCCGCCGCAGATCGTGCAGGCCAGCGGCGAACGCTTCCGCGGTAAGGTGAGCTTTACTGGCCCGGCCGCGGACAGCGTCGCCGATTACCAAAACGCCGTCGCTCGCCTGCAGGTGGACGACGCCGCGATGAAGTACCGGGCGGACAGCATCGAGTTCATGCTGCCCGGCCTGCCGGAGCAGGTGAAGGCCATCACCGGCGTTTCCGCCGTCGAGGAGTGGGGCCGCTGGTCCGACGCCAACCTGGCGCCGGCGGTCGACATCGATTACGTCGATCCGCTGCCGCAGAGCTTCGATCTGGTGCTGCGCGCCCGCGCCTATGGCAATAACGTCGGCGAACCGATTTCGGTGCGCGTCGGCGACGAAGAGCGCTTCGTGTCGCTCGGCGAACAGGACAGCACCGTCACCCTGCGCTTCGACAACCCGCGCGGCGCGCAGAAGATCAGCATTACCCCGCCGGCGCCGACCGAGCCGAAAGAGAGCGCCAGCGGCGGCTTCACGCCGAAAAAGCTGGGCATCGGCCTGGTGTCGCTGAAGGTCGAGGCGGCCGCCCCCGCCTCCTGATCCCCATGCCTTCACGGGCGCGGTATTTTCTTTGCCGCGCCCGTCATTTCGACCAAGCTTTTACGCCTTTCTTCGGCTAACCTGTGACGGTAAAACGCCGCAACCCCGCTACAGAGCCGGGACATCCAAGGAGAAAGTATGAGCTATGCCCCACCTCGCAGCGGCCTCAGCGCCGATCAGGCACTCGATCAACTGGAAGCCCTGTATGACGCCGCGGTAGACGCGCTGCGTCAGGCGGTCAGCGACTTTATCAGCCACGGCACGCTGCCGGATGCGCAGGCGCGCGCCGCCGGGCTGTTCGTGTATCCCGAGCTGCGCGTCAGCTGGGACGGGCAGCAGTCCGGCCCGAACAAAACCCGCGCCTTCGGCCGCTTTACCCATCCCGGCAGCTACAGCACCACCGTGACCCGGCCGCAGCTGTTCCGCCACTATCTGGCCGAACAGCTGGCGATGCTGGAGCACGATTATGCCGCCCATATCGAAGTGGCGCCGTCGCAGCAGGAGATCCCGTTCCCTTACGTGATCGACGGCTCCAGCCTGGCGCTCGATCGCTCAATGAGCGCCGGTATCGCGCAGCATTTCCCCACCACCGAGCTGGCGCAGATCGGTGACGAAACCGCCGACGGCCTGTACCACACCACCGACAACCATTTCCCGCTGTCGCATTTCGATGCGCTGCGCGCGGATTTCTCGCTGGCGCGGCTGCGGCACTACACCGGCACGCCGGTGGAACACTTCCAGCCGTTCGTGCTGTTCACCAACTACACCCGCTATGTAGATGAGTTCGTGCGCTGGGCCTGCGCCCAGATCGCCGATCCGGCCAACCCCTACATCGCCCTCTCCAGCGCCGGCGGCACCTACATCACGCCGGAAACCCGCGCCCCAGAGCAGACAGTGTCCGATCTGGCGTGGAAAAACCACCAGATGCCGGCCTATCACCTGATCTCGCGCACCGGCCAGGGCATTACGCTGATCAACATCGGCGTCGGTCCGTCCAACGCCAAAACCATCTGCGATCACCTGGCGGTGCTGCGCCCGAGCGCCTGGCTGATGATCGGCCACTGCGGCGGCCTGCGCGAAAGCCAGAAGATCGGCGATTACGTGCTGGCCCACGCCTATCTGCGCGACGATCACGTGCTGGATGCGGTGCTGCCGCCGGATATTCCGATCCCGAGCATCGCCGAGGTGCAGCGCGCCCTGTACGACGCCACCAAGATGGTCAGCGGCATGCCCGGCGAAGAGGTCAAACAGCGTTTGCGCACCGGCACCGTGGTCACCACCGACGATCGCAACTGGGAGCTGCGCTATTCCGCTTCGGCGCGGCGCTTCAACCTCAGCCGCGCGGTGGCGGTCGACATGGAGAGCGCCACCATCGCCGCCCAGGGTTACCGCTTCCGGGTGCCGTACGGCACGCTGCTGTGCGTCTCCGACAAACCGCTGCACGGCGAAATAAAACTGCCGGGCCAGGCCAACCGCTTCTACGAGGGGGCGATCTCCGAGCACCTGCAGATCGGCATCTGGGCTATCGATCTGTTGCGCGCCGAGGGCGATCGCCTGCACTCGCGCAAGCTGCGCACCTTCAACGAGCCGCCGTTCCGGTAACGGTTCTCAGGCCCGCTGCGGCGGGCCATTTTTTCCTTAACGCACCAACGCCAGCGCGCGCTTCTCCTGGCTGCGGCCGCCGGCGATCGACAGCAGCAGGTCTTTGACCAGCAGCGCCGGGGCGGACAGCGCCTGTTGACCCGACATGCACAGCGACAGCGGCACCGACATCGTCGGCGCATTGATGCGCGCCATCCAGGCCTTGGCCGGGCCGATCATCGCGCGCGCCACCGATTCCGGCAGCACGGTCGCCCCCAGCCCGCTGGCGATCGCGGCGCTCAGCGCGCCCGAGGATTCGATCTCCCCCACCACGTTGACAGCCAGCTTGCGCAGTGCCATCGCCTCTTCCAGCTGATTGCGCACCGCATCGCCCTCGCGCGGCAGGAACAGGTTTAGCCGCGCCACGTCCAGCAGCTCGACGCTGTTGCCGGGATGCGGCACCGCGCGCGTCGCCACCAGATAAAGATCTTCTCGCATCAGTGCGATGGCGTGCAGCCCGGCGGGCATTTTGGCGCCGTAGACCATCGCCATGTCCAGCGTCTGGTTAGCCACCTGCCCGGCCAGCGCCGCGCCGCCGTTTTCATGCAGGCTGAGCAGGATACCCGGCTGCTGATCGCGCAGGCTCTGCAGCAGCGGCAACGCCAACTGCGCCGCGGTGCTGCCCGACGCCAGCCCGAGAGACACCTGGCCGCTCATCGCCTGCCCGGCGCTGTTGACCGCGCTCTGCGCCTGCTCGCACTGGCGCAGAATGGTTTGCGCGTGGGCATACAGAATGTTGCCGGCCTCGGTCGGCTGCACCCCGCGCTTGGTGCGGATCAGCAGCTGTTGCTTCAGCTCCCCCTCCAGCGTCGCCAACTGCTGGCTGAGCGCCGGCTGGGCGATGTGCAACACCTCCGCCGCCTGGGTCAGGCTGCCGATATCGACGATTTTCACGAAGTACTTCAGACGTCTGAAATTCATAGTGCCTCCAGCGAGCCGCTAAATTGAGAATGCCGAAATCCGGTCAGGCAACCACAGCAAGATCCAGGCCAGAGTCGGTAAACGGCCACGGAAGCGGGATATACGGCGGTCAACGGCCGTTCGCCGGGCGGCGCGCGCCACCGCGCAGGGCAGCCGTTGCACCATCGGCAGGCAAATGCGTCAAACAACGGGCAACCCGGCGGCGCTGCGCGCGGGATAAACGACAAAAGCGAGAAAAAGCAGCAGGTTGGGCAATCTTGCAGCAAACGAACGCGTCGGGCGCTTTCACGCTTTACAAGCCGCAACCGCCCCGCTATTATTCGCCCCGTTCACACGATTCCTCTGTAGTTCAGTCGGTAGAACGGCGGACTGTTAATCCGTATGTCACTGGTTCGAGTCCAGTCAGAGGAGCCATATTTAGAGAAGCCCGCTCAGGGAAACCCGAGCGGGCTTTTTGCTTTCTGCCGCCGTCAAAAGCTGCGTTTCGCCACCAGATAGGCGCCCGCCACCAGCAGCAGGGCGCCGAACAGCGCCGGCAGATTGTCGCGCAGCGCCGCCGGGCCGGTGCGGTAGACGTCCACCAGCAGCCCCATGCACAGCTGGCTGGCGACCAGGATCGAGATGGTGGCCGCCGCGCCCAGTTTTTGGTAGCCCAGGATGCCGGCGAACACGAACAGCGATCCCAACAGCCCCGGCAGCAGCATCCACCACCTGGCGGCGCCGGTCACTTCCGCCACCGCGCCGAGGCCGTTTTTGGCCAGCAACAACCCCACCAGCAGCAGCAAACCGACGCTGGAGTTGATCACCAGCGTGATAAGGATGGTCGAGACGCTTTCGGTAATGCGCACCATCAGCAGATTCTGCACCACCAGCCCCATTCCCGCCGCGATCAGCAGCAACAGCATATTCATCGCCCTGTCTCCCCGGATCAGCGCGCCGGCGGCGCCGTTCGCTCGTCGAGCGTCAGCTGCAGGAAAGTCAGATCCAGCCATTGACCAAATTTGGCGCCCACCTGTTCCATGCGCCCCACCTCGCGGAACCCCAGCGCCAGATGCAGTTGAATGGAGGCCTGATTGCCGGATTCGATACCGGCCACCATCACGTGCTTGCCGATCTCACGCGCCCGTGCGATCAGGGCGATCAACAGCGCTTTGCCAATCCCTTCACCGCGATGCGCCTGATGGACATACACCGAGTGTTCTACGGTATGGCGATAGCCGTCCCAGGCGCGCCAGTCGCCGAACGACGCGTAGCCGATCGCCTCGTCCGCGCCGTTCACCGCCACCAGCACCGGGTAGCCCGCCGCCTGCCGTTCGCCGATCCACGCCGCGCGGTTGGCCGCATCCACGGTTTGTTCATTCCAGATGGCGGTGCTGTTCAACACCGCGTCGTTATAGATGGCGGCAATCGCCGCGCTATCGTTGAGCGTCGCATTTCGTATAATCATGGTTTACCCCGGCCAATTGTCCACTATAATACTACGATATGAATATTAAATTAGACAATCTAAATCAGCTGATCGGCGCACGCATTCGCCTTGAGCGCGAGGCGCGCCACTGGTCGCTGTCCGATCTGGCCGAGCAGGCAGGCGTCTCACGGGCGATGGTTCATAAGATCGAGCGCGGCGAGAGCAGCCCGACGGCGATGCTGCTGGCCAGGCTGGCGGGGGCGTTCGGCCTCAGCATGTCCAAGATGATCGCCCGGGCGGAAACGCAGGAAGGCCGGCTGCTGCGCCGGGAAGATCAGCCGGTCTGGGTCGATCCGGAGAGCGGCTACGTGCGGCGCCACGTGTCGCCGCGCACCGATCTGCCGCTCGATCTGGTGCGTATCGAACTGCCGGCCGGCGCGACGATCCCGATGCCGGCTTCGGTGTATGCCTTTAAGCGCCAGCTGATCTGGGTCTTATCCGGCGAGTTGGTCTTTGTGGAAGGTGACGCGCGCCATGACATGGCCGAGGGAGACTGCCTGGAGCTCGGCCCACCGGCGGACTGCCGCTTTGAAAACCAGAGCGATCAACCGTGCGTGTATATGGTGGCGGTGCTGAGCGCCGCCTGATGTCCCGCCCTCGCTAACCCTGCGTCGGCCGGTTATAGCCGGCGCGGAAAAACTTCTCCGCCAGCCGGCTGTCGCCGCCGGAAAAAAACTCGCTCATCGGCTCGCTGCCGAGGCCATAAGCGCGGCTCAGCTGCCCGGCTTCGAACGCCGCCCGATTCTCGTCGCCGCAGCGCAGCGCCAAATGGTGCGCATAGCCGAGCACAAAGCCGCGCTTGTAGTCGGAGCAAAAGCGCGACAGCTCCGTCTCCGGCTTCAGACTCTCCGCCTTTAACCCCGCCAACAGCCCTTTGCCAAAATGGTCACCCACGGTTTCCTCCTCATTACGCCATCGCTATATAACAAAATATACAGCGAGTGAGCGAACGAGAACATACTCCCTAAGTTTTACTCGCCGCATAAAAAAGGCCCGCCAAGCGGGCCTGAGGGTAAGCGGGCAATCACAGCGTGAAATTCAGCCCTTCGCTGACGGTCTTGCCCAGCGGCAGGCGGCCCGACGGCGCCTCTTTTTCCTGCAGGAAATCTGGCAGGCGGGCTTTGTCGCCCGGTTTGCCGATCGCCACCATGGCGTGCACCGCATAGTCGTCCGGCAGCTGCAGCGCCGCCTTAATCTTGTCGTGGTGAATTCCGCTCATGCAGTGGGTCAGCCAGCCTTTCAGGTGCGCCTGATGCGCCAGGCTGGCCCAGGCGGCGCCGGTATCGAACGCGTGGGTCGGGTTGTCCACCAGCCGTTCGCCGTTCAGGCTGGTGGTTTTGGAGACGATCACCACCAGCGCCGAGGCGTGCTGCGCCCAGCCGCGGTTGAAGTCGATCAGGAATTCCAGGTAGTTCTCCCAGCTGTCGGAACCGTGCTTGCTGTAGGCAAAGCGCCACGGCTGAATGTTGTAGGCCGATGGCGACCAGCGCGCCGCTTCAAAAAAGCTCAGCAGCGTTTGATCGTCGATGGCGTCGTTGGCCATCGCGCGCGGCGACCAGCGTTCGATAAATTGCGCATCAATCGGGTAATCGGAGGTTCTTGGCTGGCTCATGATAGGTTCTCGCAGTGAAGTAAAAACAAAAGTTCGCTGATATTCCCACAGCTTAGGGCGATAAAACTTTTATTTCGTGCCATTGCCCTGCGGCAGCTCCTGCTGCAGCCAGGCGAGAAACGCCCTGACCGGCGGATGCCGCTCGCGCCCCGGTGCGCACAGCACGCTGTACGCGGCGCCCGGTACGCGCACCTCCGGCCGGTACGCCACCAGCAGACCGTTGTCCACCATTTCGGACACCATCACCGAGCTGGCGAGCACCATCCCCTGCCCGGCCACCGCCGCCTGCAGGGCGTAATGCTCCTCGTGATAGCTGCGCATCGCCGCATGGCGCTGCCACCAGTCCACGCCGGCGGCCCGGCACCAGTCGCGCCAGCCGCTGTCGTACAGCGCCGAATCCCCCCATTTGACGGTGATCAGCACCGGGTTTTCCGGTTCGGCGGCGGCCAGCCCCGGCGCGGCATAAACGCCAAAGCTTTCCTCCAGCCGCGCCGTCTGATGCAGCGCGGGATAGTGCGCGCGGCTGTAGCGCACCGCCACGTCCACGCTGGCGTCCTGCTGCAGATCGATCACCTCGGCGCAGGCCTCCAGGCGCACCAGATAGTGCGGGTAGGCCTGGTAGAAACGCCCCAGGCGCGGCACCAGCCACAGCGCCGCGAAAGAGTGCGTGACCGAGACGCACAGCGATCCGGTGCTGGGCTGCGGCCGCAGGCCTTCGAGCGTGGCGGCGATGTCCAGCAGCGCGCCGTGCGCCCCGGCAAACAGCGTTTCGCCTTTCGGCGTCAGCCGCACGCCGCGCGGCACCCGCTCGAACAGCGCAAACCCCAACTGCTGTTCCAGCGCTTTGATCTGGTGCGAAATCGCCGTCGGCGTCACCGCCAGCTCGGCCGCCGCCAGCTTGAAGCTGCGCAGGCGAGCGGCGGATTCAAAGGTGCGTAATGCGTTGACGGGCAGCGTGGCAAACATGGCGAAGCCTCTTGAGATGAGTTGAAATCATCCTGGCAGAAAAGCGGTCATTTGTCGCCCGCCGGCACTTGTTTCTAGAGTAGGGCTGAATCCACTTCATACCGAGGAACATGACATGAATACAACTCATCAATCTAAACGTCTGGTGGTGTTGGTCGGCAGCCCGCGCCGCGACGGCAACAGCGCCACGTTGGCGCAGGCGATCCTGGCGGGCGCCGCCGAAGCCGGCACGTCCGCCAGCCTGCATTTTCTCGATGATTACCTGAGCGGTTTTCTGAGCGATGAACGCCACACGCCGCCACCGGCCGATCGCTACGCCGAGCTGTTTCTGGAGCACTTCCTGCCGGCCGACGGCGCGGTATTCTGCACGCCGATTTACTGGTACGGCATGTCGGCGCAAACCAAGGCCTTTTTCGATCGCTCGTTCAGCTTCTATTCCAATGCCTACCCTCAGGCGAAACAGGTGCACCAGCGCATGAGCGGCAAACGCATCGGGCTGGCGGTGGCGTCGGAAGAGACCTACCCCGGTGCGGCGCTGGGCATCGTGCATCAACTCCAGGAATTCAGCCGCTACACCCATTCCGCCTTCGTTGGGCTGGTGCACGGCGCCGGCAATCAGCGCGGCGAGATCGCCCGCGATCCGCGTAATCCGCTGCAGGCCGCCCGCGAACTGGGGCGCGAGTTTTTCACTCGCCCCTATTCGGATTATCAGATGGACAGCCCGCGCAGCACGCAGGTGTGGGAGGAGTAAGCGCGGCGCCCGGAGGCAATTGCAAGCATAACGTTAGCATCTGTCGCAATCTGTTGCGGGCCATTGGCCCGCCGTTGCCGCACTTGTATGATACGACGCGGCGCCAGACGGTGGCCGCCAATCTCAAGCGGAAGCGAACTGCAATGTCTAAACAGTGGAAAATAGCGGCGGCCAACGCCGGGCTGCGTCTCTATACCCGCATCGCGGGCAATTTCCGGCCCGTAGCAAGCTTCGATCCGCAGCAATCCTTTGAGCGCATCGTGATTTTCTCCACCAGCGCCCTCGGCGATCTGATGTTCAACACGCCCGCCATTCGCGCATTATGCGAACGCTATCCCGACGCGCAAATCACGCTGGTCTCCAGCCATAAAAACCGGCAGCTGGTCGAAGGCAGCCCCTGCTTTCATGACGTGATTTACTGGGACCACAAGGCCAAAGACATGTTGGCCGTTATCCGGCGCCTGCGAAAAAACCGGCCACAGCTGGCGGTCATCCTGCACTCGAAGGCGCCTTACGACGTGCTGGTCGCCATCGCCGCCGGTTGCCAATACCTGTTCAAAGACGTTTACGGCAACAAACCGAGCGGCATGGAGCGCTGGCTGACCGGCGTCAGCCACAGCAGCGACGGCCATTTGATTCAGCGCAAGCTGGATATGGTGGGGCAATTGGGGTGCCGTACCGACAATCCTGACATGTTCATCCCGGTCGCTTTTCCCGCGCTGGCGAAACCGGCGGGCAAGATCCTGATCGGCTTTCAGATGGGCGCCTCCGAAACGCTGCGCCGCTGGCCGGTCGATCGCTTTGTTGAGCTGGCGCAACGGCTGCTGGCGCACTCCCCCGACTGTCAGATCGCGTTGATTGGCAGCAAGGCGGAGCGCAGCCTCGAGCGGGAATTTATGGCGGGTTTGAGCGAAGAACAGCAACAGCGGGTGGTAAGCCATATCGGCGCGACCACGTTGCCGCAACTGCTGGCGACGATCGCCAATCTGCAGGTGCTGGTAACCGGCGATACCGGGCCGCTTCACCTCGCCGTGGCGTTGAAAACCGCCACCGTCAGCCTGTTCGTCACCGCTAACCCGCGGCATACCGGCCCCTATCAGGACAGCGAACGGCATCAGGTGATGCACGTGCCGGTTGACAGCGCCGCGCTGAGTGCCGCTGAGCGCCGCCAGCCGCTTAGTATTATCGCGGCGGAACAGGTGTGGGAGAAGACGCTGGCGGCGCTGCCGTCCGCACAGTCCCGATCCGTTTAGGCTGCGACAGCAACAACGCCAGCGGCAGCCAAAACAGGTACCAAAACTCCGCCGGATTGGCGATCACAAACATGCCCTGCGAACTGTAAAATACCAGCATAAACAGAAACAGGCCCGCCTCCCAACGCCGCCCTGCGCGCCAGTGCGCGATGGCGAGCCGCGCGCCGTATCCCAACAGCGCCAGCAAAAGCAGGAAACCCACGCAGCCGCCCTTCAGCAACGCGCCAAGGTACAGGCTGTGCGTGGTGTGGTTCAGCTCGCCGGTGTAATTGAGAAAGTTAAGCTGCTTATCAAAGCCGTAGCCGAAGAACGGAGCCTGTTCGAGCAGCGCCAGGCTGTGGCGCCAGATGCTGATGCGAACAAAGCTCTGTTGATACAGCTCGCCAAAACGCGTAAGCAACATTTCGCCGATCGCGCTGTAAACGACGGCGAGAACCACAGCCAGCGCGCCGGGCAACAGAAACCACAGCCATCGTCCCGGCCGGTGTCGATAAGGCATCGCCACCACCACCGCGAACGCCAGCGCGATCAGCGGGCCACGGCTTTGCGTCAGCACCATGAACGCCAGCAGCGGCGGGATAAAGCACAGCGCCGCTTTTTGCCCGGTATCGCGGAAAATCATCAGGCTCAGCAAAATGGCGATGGCGGCGTAACCGGCCAGATCGATCACGTTGCTCGGCCCTGGATTGCGGGCGGTGGTTTCCCGCAGATGATAAATCGACGGGGCGTCGACCAGCGTCAGATACAGGCACAGCGCCGTTATGCCGGCCAGCATCGCCCACTGCAGTTGATGACGCCGCTCACCGTCTAGCAGCGTCACCAGCCAGGCGAGATAGAGCAGGATATAGGCGCTGTGGGTCAGGGCCGACTGCATGTCACCCGGCGTCTCGCCCCACAGCGCGCTGAGGGAATAATAAAGCAAAAACATCAGCGCCAGCCCGCCGCCCCAACGCGCCTGATGATTGGCCCACAGCTGCCGCCGCAGCGGCGGCCAGGTGAACACGGCGACCAGCCACAGCAGCGCCGCAAGATGAAACAGGTTGTTGACGCGGGTCTGCCCGCAAAAGATCGCGCTTAAAAATGCGAAGGCTAAAAACAGCGCGCTGCCGAGGCGATAACACCGCTCAGGCTTGCTGAAAGTAAACATTGCCGTCCACCTTCTCGAAGATATCGCTGCCGATAGCGCTGTGCGGGGAAAGGTTTTTTATCGCGATCTGCTGTTTTTGCATGACCGCGCCGGCGTGCCGAAAAGCGGGGATCACCAGCGACTCCACTTTGTCCGCCAGGAACGTCGGTAACCGATCCTGCTCCGTTTCGTAAAAGCGCGGCTGGTGGAAGTTGTTCATGTCCAGCCCGGCGATAAACAGCTGCCTGAAGCCGAGATAGGCGATGATTTGCAACGCCCAATAGGCCACGGTGCCGGCATCGAAAATGCCGCAGCGGATATCCTGGCTAAAGCCGAGCGTGCGGTTCGCGATGTAAAACTCCACGCCGTTTTCCCGGCAGTAGTGATCCCACAGCGCGCCGCTGTCGATCCGGGGGCGATAAATCTTGCAGGCCGCGTCTTCGACAATCGCCAATCGGCAGCCGATCGCCGCCTGTCCAAAACGATCGAGAATGCGCGCCACGCCGTGCACGGTGGTGAACAGCGTCAGCGCCGGCCGTTGAATGACATCGCGCACGATCTCCGGGCGGTTATCGATAAACCCCATGTCCACGATGACGTAGAAGTGAAAATCCACCTGCCGATGCAGGCAATAGGCGCCGTTGACCCCGATCGCGGGCATGGCGGGAATATTTTCGAAGCGCAGCGCCTTCACCGACGGGCCGGTAGCCGTCAACAACGCCGGCCCCCGGCAACTGTTGCGCAGTTCGCTCAGCGGGACGATCGGCACCGGCCGGTGCTTGTACCATAAGGCGGCGATTTCACCGCCCTCGCCGCGCGCAATCTTCACGTAGGGCCAGAGGTTTTCGTTATGCCGATAAGGGCGCGCGTGGGAATAGCGGTAGATCTGCTTAAAAAAAGAGCCCATGGTGGCGATGTCCTGTCCAGAGTGCGTGACGATACCTACAGAGGCATCTTTCTGTATGCTCAGAATTTAAAAACGTGTCAGCACTGGCCAGGCCGCACAGCGAGTATCTAAATATTCGTTTAGTGAGGCAATTTTTGTAATTTGAATTATTAGTCAGCGTATCGGCAAGAAATGTGTCGAAGTGTTATTTGAATGAGGAACTGTTGCCGTGCGTAAAAATACCGTGAATGGCGGCAGCGCCGCCGCTTGGCATTGATGGGGTTTTGTTATAACGTATCATAACTTTAGCCAAAGGAAGACGACGATGAAAATCCAGCTGTCGCTGCTGTTTCTCTGCCTGCTGGCCGGCAAGGCCGCGGCGTTTCAGTCGAAAGTGCCCGAACCGCGCCCGGAACAGGCGCGCGCGGCGGAACAAAACATCGAAAATCTGTTTTACGGCTTTCACGCCATGGACGCCCAGCCGGTGAACATCGGCAGCTGCGCGGCGGTGCCGGTGGCGGGATGCCAATGCGCGTTCTGCACCCAGCTGCGGCAGGCCGGGCGCTGAGCCGCCCCCCTTATTCAATTCAACTCAGCGCATACTGCACGATCAACTGCCCCTTCTTCATCTTTACGCCGGTGATAGCGATCGCGCCCACCTCGCCCAGCGTGGCGACATGGGTGCCGCCGCAGCCGTAGGCGGGCAGTTCGCCGAAACCGACCTGGCGCATCCCATCCACCGCCTGTTGGCGGCGTGGCAGATCGGCAGCGATCAAGCGCGCCAGCTCCGCCTGCAAAAAGTCCGCTTCTACCGTCTGCGCATCCGGCCCTGGCGTAAACGTGATGCGCCCTTCCCCCGGCCAATGATGCGCCTTGACCGGCCGCCACCCCCGGCTTTCTCCCAGCCAGCCGATCAGATGCCCGCCGGAGTGCCAGCGGGCGTGCAGGCGGCGCTGCGCTTCATCGATTTGCAGCGTGACCGGCCCGAGCGGCAGCGGCGCGGCGGTAAAGTGCACCACGCTATCCCCTTGCTGCTGCACCCGCAGCACGGCGACGCCGCCTAACGTCCCCACGTCGGACGGCTGGCCACCGCCCTGCGGGTGGAACAGCGTGGCGTCCAGCTCTACGGCGTAGGCGCCCGCCTCGGCCGGCGTACAGCTCAACACCTGCGCCTGGCCCTGTACATCGTCGCTGTAGTAATAACGTCGTTCGATCATCATTTTTCTCCTCGGTTCGAAGAGCCATTATATTCATGTCATAATCGAGGGATAATCCGCCGCTATCACAATGGACCTTTGCACCATGAGCACAAATCTTTCTTACGCCCTGTTGCCCGAAATGGCCGTTTTCGTTCAGGTGGTAGAGAGCGGCAGCTTTTCCGCCGCCGCCCGCAAGCTGGATACTTCGCCTTCCGCCGTCAGCCGCAGCGTGGCAAGGCTCGAACAGGCGCTGGCGCTGCAGCTGTTGCACCGCACCACCCGCAAACTGCGGCTGAGCGAAAGCGGCGAAGAGGCGTATGCGCACTGCCGCACCCTGTTGGCGGCCGCCGATGCGGTTATGGCGATCGGCGGGCGCGGCGCCGCGGAGCCCGAAGGATTGGTCAGCGTCAGCGTGCCCAAGGCGGTAGGCCGCTTCGTGCTGCATCCGCACATGCCGGCGTTCCTGCGGCGTTACCCGAAGGTAGACGTGCGGCTGCGGCTGGAAGATCGCTACATGGATCTGATCGACGATCGGGTCGATCTGGCGCTGCGCATTACCGATCGCCCATCGCCCGGGTTGATCGGCCGCCAGTTGATGAGAATAGACCATCTGCTGTGCGCCACGCCGCACTACCTGGCGCAGCACGGCACGCCGCAGCACCCGCACGATCTGGCGGCGCACAGCTGCATCTATCTGGGCGAAACGCCGAGCGACGCGCAATGGAAGTTCCGCCGCAGCGGCAAAACGGTGACGGTCAACGTGCGCGGCCGCTATGCCGCCAACCACACCGGCGTGCGGCTGGACGCGGTGAAACGGCATATCGGCATCGGCAGCCTGCCGTATTTTACCGCCCGCCAGGCGCTCGACGACGGCGAGATCGTGCAGGTGTTGCCGGAATGGGATTTCCTCAGCAGCTATCACGGCGGCCTGTGGTTGCTTTACGCGCCTAACCAGTATCTGCCGCCCAAACTGCGGGTGTTTATCGACTATCTCGTCGCCTGCCTGGCGCAGGAGCCGCAGCTAAAGCGCCTTGCGTAGCGTGATGTTGATGCGGTGCGGCCCCACCAGCGAGTGGTAGCCTTCCTTGACCGGCAGGATGCCGTGAAAACAGAGCCGCGATGGGCCGCCCCACACCACCACGTCGCCGTGCGCCAGCGGGATGCGCCGCGCCCGGTCGCTGCGTTGCAGGCCGCCGAATTGAAATACCGCCGGCAGCCCGAGCGACACCGAAACGATGGGTGCGCCGAAGTCGTGCTCGTCTTTATCCTGATGCAGCGACAGCTTGCTGCCCGGATCGTAGCGGTTCATCAGACAGGAATCCGGCACGAAGGGGCCGAAGCCCGCCTGCTGCGCGGCTTCGTCCGCCAGCGCCATCAGGATGGGGGGAATGGCCGGCCAGCGTTTGCCGCTGCGCGCGTCGCGTTCCGAATAGCGGTAACCGCGGCTGTCGCTGGTCCAGCCGTTGCCGCACCAGCTCATCGCCACCGACATCACGTGCCCGCCGGGCGTGGTCAAATGCCGCCACGGCACCTGGGCGACGACGCCCTGCACCGCCGCCAGCAGTTCCGGCCCGTGATCGCGCACAAAGCCGTGCATCACCACCGCGCCGGGGGCGATTTCTTCGCGCCACGGCGGCGGCAGCGCGTCTTCAAAAAGATCGATTGTCATCGCCAAAGCCTGTATGAATACACAGTAATCATTGTAACCCGCAGCCGCCGATTGTCCAGCGCCCGGCAACGCCATTGTCGTTGGCGGCAAATTTCTCTACAGTAGCCGCCATAAAATCAATCACTCACCAGGAATGCGTGTGATTAAGGGCATCACTCTTTCGGTCGTCGCCTCCATCTTGTTCGGCGCGATGTATTACTTCACCTCTACCCTCACCCCGCTGAACGGCGAGCAGGTCTACGGCTGGCGCACGCTGCTGACGCTGCCGTTCCTGACGCTGTTTATGGCGCTGTCCGGCGATTGGCGCAAGGTGGGCGACACGCTGGCCTGGATCGGCCAACGGCCGCAGCGTCTGCTGGGCCTGCTGCTCACCTCGGCGCTGCTGGGAGTGCAGCTGTGGTTGTTCCTGTGGGCGCCGCTGCACGGCAAGGCGCTCGACGTGTCGCTCGGCTATTTTCTGCTGCCGCTGACCATGGTGCTGGCGGGCCGTTTGATCTACCGCGATCGGCTGTCACTGCTGCAAAAACTGGCGGTGGCGTGCGCCATGGTGGGGGTGGGCAATGAGCTGTATCAGGCGGGCGGCGTCTCGTGGCCGACGCTGGTGGTGGCGCTGGGCTATCCGCTCTACTTTATTTTGCGGCGGCGTTTCGGCACCGACAATCTCGGCGGACTGTGGTGCGAGCTGGCGCTGATGCTGCCGGCGGCGGCCTGGTTCGCCTTCGGCGACGGCGGCTCAGCGGCGCTGCAGATCAATGCCGAGCTGTATTGGCGCATTCCGCTGCTCGGCGTCATCAGCGCCGTGGCGCTGGTGTGTTATATCCTCGCCAGCCGCCTGCTGCCGTTCAGCCTGTTCGGCCTGCTGAGCTATGTGGAACCGGTGCTGCTGGTGATCGTCGCGCTGCTGCTCGGCGAGAGCATCGGCCAAAGCGAATGGCCAACCTATCTGGCGATCTGGCTGGCGGTGCTGCTGCTGGCGGCGGAAGGCGCGCAGCACCTGCTGCGCCGCCAGCGGGTCTGACTCAGGCGGCCAGCGTGGCGCCGCCGTCGATCACGATGTCCTGCATGGTGATGTGGCTGGCCAAATCGGAGGCCAGGAACAACACCGCGTTGGCGATCTCATCCGGGCGGGCGATTTTGCCCAGCGGGATCCCCAGCTTGAACATCTCGGGGAAGCCGGCGATGGTACGTTGCTGCGCATCATCGGTCTGCCACATGCCGCGCTGCATCGGCGTGTCGGTCGAGCCCGGCGACACCAGATTGCAGCGCACGCCGAACGGCGCCATCTCCAGCCCCACGCAGTGGTTCAGGCTGGTCAGCGCCGCCTTGGAGGCGCAGTAGGCCGCCATCTGCGTGCGCGGTACGTGCGCAGCGTTGGAGCCGATGCTGACGATCGCCCCGCTGCGCTGCGCCTTGAAGTGCGGCAGCACGGCGCGGAACAGGTAAAACGCCCCCGAGGCGTTGACGTTGATGCACTGATGCCAGTCATCCACGCTCAAATCTTCGGTATTGCCCATGCGCAGAATGCCGGCGGCGTTGACCAACACGTCCAGTTTTGGGTTCTCCGCCAGCTGTTGGCGGCACACCGCCTCCACCTGCTCCGGCCGGCTGATGTCCAGCGTCACGCAGGGGTAAGGCAGATCCGAATTGGCGAACTCGCGGTCAAATCCCACCACCTCGGCGCCCTGCGTCAAAAAATGCCGGGCAATCTGCTCGCCGATGCCGCGCGCCGCGCCGGTCACCCACACGCGTTTGCCGGTGAAATCCATCTGAATGCTCATGCGCGCACCGCCATCCGGGCGCACAGCCGGGTCATGTTGTTGTTCATCGTTGTCTCCTGCGAAAGCGTATGACGCGGCGCGCACTGCGCCGCAAAGAGGCCTACAGCGCGCCGCTGTTCAGGCCGAAAGCGTTGAGCATGGTGCCCAGTTTGGCGGCGGTTTCCATCCACTCGGCCTGCGGCGTCGAGGCGGCGACGATGCCCGCGCCGGCGAACAGCCGCACCCGGTTGCCGCGCAGCAGGCCGCTGCGGATGACGATCGCCCACTCGCCGTCGCCGTTGGCGTCGCACCAGCCGACAATGCCGCTGAACAGGCCGCGATCGTGCGGTTCCAGATCGGCGATCAGTTGGCGGGCGCTCTCGGTCGGGAAGCCGCACAGCGCCGGCGTCGGATGCAGCAGGCAGGCCAGTTGCATCACGTTGAGATTCGGGTTCAGCAACTCGCCGCGAATGCGGGTGGACAGGTGCCACATGGTGCCGGTGCTGAGCAGCGACGGGCCGCTGGGTACGCTCAGGCTGGCGCACAGCGGCGCCAGGTGCCGGCGAATGTCGTCGATCACCAGCTTGTGTTCATATTTGTCTTTGGTCGAGCGCATCAGGCGCTCGCTGCCGAGGCGATCCTGCTGCGGATCGTCCTGACGGCGCGCCGAGCCCGCCAGCGGATTGGTGTGGATCTCGCCGCCCTGCTTGCGGATCAGCAGCTCCGGGCTGGCGCCGATCAGCACGCCGCCATCGGCCAGCGGCAGGGAAAAGTGGTAACCGGTCGGGTTCTGCACCATCAGGTTATTGAGGATCTGGTGGCCCGCCACCGGCTGCTCCAGCTCGATGTCGAGGATGCGCGACAGCACCGCCTTGTCCAGCTTGCCTTGTTTAAAGCGGCTGACCGCTTCCGCCACCGCGTGCTTGAAGCGCGGCTCGTCCGGAATGCTGGTGCAGGCGGCCAGGCGATGCGGCTGTTGCAGCATCGGGCGCGCGGCGCGGGTAAAGCTGTCGTTGGCGACAAACTGGCAGTTTTCAGGCACGTACAGGCTGGAAGGCCGGCGCGTATCGAACGGAATGGCGCCCACCACCACCGGCGTCTCCTGGCCGGCAGCTTTGGCGCGCGCCAGCGCCTGGCGGATATGCTGCGCCAGCGCGCTGCCTTCCTGCTCGCCGCCGAACGCCGGCGTCTCGATACGCTCGAACACGCCATCGGCGGAGAGGGAACGGAATTCGGACCGGTACAAAAAGGTCGATTGTTCGGCGTACACAAACCCGGGGAAGGTTTGGTTTTCTGTCGTCAGTGTCGCCACTAGACCACTCCTTTGTTGCGCCTTACCAATGATAATGTTTATGCGAATAATTATCATTAGCTGTAAAAGGAGGATAAATTACACCGGATCCCCAGCGTGGGTCAATCTCCGATGAATGAATCTTTCCGCCCGCCGCGGCAAACCTGCGTTACGGCAAAGTAAGAAATAACACACTGTTATTATTGGGTTTTAGAAAAGATAAAAGTCGTGACATCGTCACCTTCACGCCAAAAACGTCCGCTAAACCGGCGGCCGGCGGGGCAATTTGGCGTCAACGTCTTAAGCAGCGCTAATACAAACGTCTGCCGCTGTATATCCACGGCGATCATGCGCGCATCGAGAAAATCGAAGTAACAGCGCACCTGCGGATAAAGCGCCTTGAACAGGCTCTCTTTGGCGGAAAACGTCAGCGTCAGCAGTTCGTTGAACGGCAGCGTCTCGCGCAGCAACGCCTCGCGCTCCGCCGGGGAAACGATCGCGCTCCACAACTCCTCCGCCCGCACGTCGGAGAGCAGCGTCTCCACATCCAGCCCCACGCCGCCCAGCCCGCTCTCGCGGTGCACGGCGCACAGCGCGGTATCCGAATTATGGCTCAGCGCCCCGGCGATGCCCGGCGGCCACTGCGGCGCGCGATCTTCGCCGCGCGCCAGGGTGAAGTCGGCAAAACCGAGCGGCGCCAACAGTTGCCGCGCCAGAACACGCCCGGCCAGATACTCCGCGCGGCGCTTCGGCACCGCGCGCGCCAGATGATCCGGCAGCGCAAAACCCGCCTCGGGAAAACTGTCGTCGCGATACTCCGCCAGCGCAAAATGGCAGCGCGCCACCTGGCCCGGATAGCCGTCCGGCGTGAAAAATTCGATATTGCGGATAAAAGTGGGCAACGGCGGTATCCATGATAAACAGGCAGGCTGATGATGTTAGCCCCCGAAACGGCCTGCAACAATGACCCTGGGCAAAATAAATGGCGTTAAGGCCTGCGTGGCGGCGCGTTAGCCGGGATGGGGAGAGGCCTCTCCCCCGCGCTCGGGAGAGAGGCTGGGCATTACAAGATGCCTTTCATGGTCTTCTCGAAATCGCTCCAGGCGCAGAAACCGTCTTTGTCGACCGGGCAGCCTTTCAGCGCCAGCGTTACTCGCTGCGGCGGGGTTTGCAGCGTCAGCGGCGTCGCCTTGCGCAGCTGTTCGGTGGACTGATAGACGTACTCGATCTTCAACAATTCACGGTCGTTCTGCGCGTCGCGCCAGCGCTGGAACACCAGTTTGCCGCCGATCGGCGTTTTCTCGTATTGCTGCGGCAGCTGATACGGCTGGAACTGCATGGCCGACAGCAGCGAGGCAATATTGGAATCGTGGCCAACCAGCACCGTCAGCTTCGGCGCGTCCGGTTTGCGCTCGCCGAGCAGCGCGTTGTTGATGTAGGTCAGCAGCGGCTTGGCGACGTTCTGCGCCACCACCGGCGAGGTGAACAGCGAGTCCTGATAGCCGTCTTTCAGCTGCGCCAACTGCTGCCACTGGTGCGGGGTGGCGATTTTGCCCCAGGCCACCTCTTTCATCGGGAAACCTTCGTAGTACTGCAGCATAAAGGCGTCCACCAGCGAGTTGCCCACCCGCAGCGGGCCGGAGACGCCCGGCTCTTTGCCCGGCACCGCGCTCATCACGCTGGCTTCTTTGCTCAGGTCGCAGTGTTTGTCGGTCTTGCAGGCGGCGGAATCCTGGTAGTCGATGATCTTCGCCAGCTGTTGGTAAGAGGCGTCCAGCTTCAGCGATCCCAGCGCGGCGTTCATCGCCGCCAGCGCCTGCTGGTTGAAGGCTTCGCTGGTGTCGGTGATGATCGGGTTGAAGGTCGGATCCATCTCGCCCATTTTGTCCTGATGATGCACGCCGACGTCGCAGCCGGGGAACGCGCCGTTGCTGAAGAACTGCGCGGTGGCCACCGTGCGCTGCAGACTGTTCGCGTAGACGTACACGCTGCCGGCGGTCGGGCAGCCCTCTTGCGGCAACAGGCCGGTCTGCTTCAGCCAGGCGTTGAAATAGTGCCCCATATACACTTCCAGCACCCCGCCCTTGGTGGTCAGCTGGCCGCCCGGCGTTTCCCAGGCCGGCCAGGCCTTCGGCGTGGACTGCGCCAGCACGCTGCCGTTGTTGGCCAGCGGCGCGCGCAGGTTATGGCGGCTCATCACCAGCACCTGTTCCAGCTGATAACCGCCGGCTTCCGCCAGCGCGTTCCCGGTGAATAACAAAGGCAGGCACAGCAATAACGTTTTTTTTCTCATCCGCAGAGGCTCCCGGAAAATGATTATTTTTAAGGTGTTAGCGTTTGCCCGAGTATGATGGCGGGGTTAGTGTGACAAGTGTGTGACAGGGTTCACGGGAAAGGATCGTAACCGCGGCCACCGGGCGGTGGCCGCGTGGCTTCAACTCAGTACCACAGGCTCATGATTGGCCAGCCGATCAGCAGCAGCGCAGCAATGTACACTACGCCGAGAATGCCGCCCAGGCGCCAGTAGTCTTTCGACTTCACGTAACCGCAGCCGTAGATGATCACCCCCGGCCCGGTGGCGTACGGCGTCAGCACGCCCATGATACCGATCGATAGCACCAGCAGCATCGACAGCTGCTCCATCGGCACGCCCGGCAGCCCTTTGCCGACCGCCAGGATCACCGGCAGCATGGTGGCGGTGTGCGCCGACAGGCTGGCGAACAAGTAGTGGGCGAAGTAGAACACCAGCACCAGCGCCACCACCGTCATGTTCGGCGAGAAGCCGTCCAGGTGGGTGCTCATGGTCTGGGCGAACCAGTCGATAAAGCCGGAACGCGTCAGGCCGTTGGCCATCACCACCAGCGTCGCCAGGTTAACCAGCGTGTTCCAGGCGCTGGAGTATTTGGTGATCTCTTTCCACGACACCACGTGCAGCGCCAGCATCAGCGACACCGCCAACAGACACACCGCGGTGGCGTCCAGCACTTTGCCGCCGAACACCCACAGGCACAGGCTGAGCA
Organism: Serratia sp. TSO36; assembly: GCF_057808395.1. Taxonomy (NCBI): domain Bacteria; kingdom Pseudomonadati; phylum Pseudomonadota; class Gammaproteobacteria; order Enterobacterales; family Yersiniaceae; genus Serratia; species Serratia sp. TSO36. The sequence goes on from NZ_JBJZOU010000016.1 coordinate 133,229, forward strand.
GCACCAGGCCGATCAGGGTGTATTCCTTGCGCGTCAGCTTGCCCATTTCCCCCAGCGCGGTATCCGCCCAGGCGGCCACTTCGCTGCTGTGGGTCACGCCCGGTTTGTACAGGTAGTAGGAGATCAGCGGCGCAACGATCAGCAGCAGCAGGCCGACCGGCAGGAACGCCAGGAACCACTGCATCCAGCTGATGTGCACCCCGGCGATCTTGCCGACGAACTCGATGCCCAGCACGTTCGGCGCGGCGCCGGTGACGAACATCGAGGAGCTGATGCTGGTGCCGACTACCATCATCCACATCAGGTAACCGCCGATGCGGCGTGAAGAGGGATCGTTGGGGAAAGAATCGAACAGCGGCGGCAGGTTTTTCACCACCGGGAATACCGTGCCGCCGGTGCGCGCGGTGTTGGACGGCGTGAACGGCGCCAGCAGGATATCGATGATCACCACCGCATAGCCCAGCGTCAGCGTGCGCTTGCCCATGAACTTCACCAGGAACAGCGCGATGCGCCGCCCCAGACCGGTGGCCTCGTAACCCAGCGCGAAGATAAAGGCGCCGAACACCAGCCAGACGGTGGTGCTGGAGAAGCCCGCCAGCCCCCATTTTAGCGCCTCTTTACCGGCCTTGAAGCCCGGCTCCGCCAGTTCCTGCGCGCCGAACAGCACCCAGTTGGCGCTGAGCACGCTGACGGTCACCGCGATAAAGCTGATGGCGGTGGCCGGGATCGGCTCCAGAATCATGCCGACGATCATCGCCACGAAGATGGCGAAGTAGTGCCACGCCTGCGGCGGCATGCCGTCGGGCACCGGTATCAATAACAGGATCGCGAGCACCGCCAGCGGCGCTATCGCTTTCCAGATCTTTTCCTGGGTTTGGGACATAGGGACTCTCCTGAAGGCTTGGTTATTATTCTTGGGCACCCAGCTGCGCCAGCAGCCAGGTCACTATCAACAGGTCGGCGCTGCCGCCGGGGCTGAGGTTGCGGGCGATACAGTCGGCATCGAAGCGCCGCAGGCGCGCCAGGCCCGCTTCCCCCGCCGAGCCGCCCTGCGCCAGCAGCAATGCCGCCCGGCGCCGCAGCCAGCGCAGCCCTTGCAGGCCGCCGCGCGAGGCGACGTTGGTGTCGTCGTTGTGAGCCATCAGCCACAGCAGGCTGTCCAGCAGCGCCCGCTGTTCGTCGCCGCCGGCGGCCAGCCGTTGCCGATACAGCGGCAGCGCGCCGTCAAGCACCAGCTGGAAACCGGCCTCCGCCTCGCCGCGCGCGCCGCTCAGCCCGTGCGCGGCGAACAGCCGCTGGCCGGCGGTCTGCCCGGCGTTGTTGCGCCGCAGCTCGCGATCCACCAGCCCCCGGCACATCGCCGCCACCTCGGCGCACAGCGCCTCTGCGCCGATGGCGCGCCCCTGCTGCTGCAGGCGGCCGAAGGCGGTGCACAGCAACCCGAGCGAGAACACGCTGCCCTTATGGGTGTTAATGCCGCCGGTGGCGCGAAACATCTGGTTTTCGCAGGCCAGGCCGAGCGGCCGCAGCCGCGCCAGCTGCTGCTCTGCCGGCAAAGCGGCGTCTTCGCGCCCGCGTTGGATAAAGCGCGGCAGCCACACGCCGATGGCGCGGGCGCTGCGGTAGAAATGCCCGAGATCCATATCGCGGTGGGCGCCGGTGTTATGGCGATCCACCAGCCCCGGTTTGGGCGTAAGGTTGACCTCCACCAGCAGCGCGCGGAAAGCGGCGCGGGCGAAGTCGCAGGCCGGTTCGGCACGGTGGGCGGGCAGGTTAATCGGCAGAGATCGCATCGTTGAACATCCTTTCCATTTCATGCAGCAGCTGCTCGCTGCTATGCCGCCGCTGGCGGGCGCAGATCTTGGCCGGTTGGCCGCACAGCAGGCAGCGCCGTTCCGGCAGGCCGATGTCGCGGCGCGACAAAATGCGCCCCTGCGTATCCAGCACGTCGATATCCCACAGCCGGCCGATCGGGCGGCTCACCTCCAGCTGCATGGCGCAGTCCTTCACCCGCTGGGCATCGGCGCGCAGCGCGACAAACCCTTCGCAGCCGGTGGCGAGCGCCAGCGCCTCGGCCTGCGGGCTGGGCCAACCCTGTTCGGCGCACAGCCGCAGCAGCGCCGCCCACCCCAGATTGAAGATGCCGCGCGTCAGCGCGCTGTCCTTCACCGGGCCGGGCACCACCAGCGTCAGCACCAGCAGCGTGCACTGGTGCTGCGCCAGCCACGCCTGCTGGTGCGCCTGGCGGCATTCGCGGCTGGTGAGCAACTCCGGCAGGCTGACCGCGCGTTCGGCGGCCAGTTGGGGATCGACGGCGGCCATCGGCTACTCCGCCACCTGATGCACCACGTCGATCACCGAGCCGTCGCGGTAGCGCACCACCGCCACCACCTTGTCGGTAAAGGCGATCGGCTGCGGTTCGCCGGTCAGCTGCAGCGCGCGGGCGCGCAGCCAGTCGATGCTCACCACCTCGAGGCCGGCCTCCCGCAGGCGCTGCGCCAGCTCCGGCCGCGCCGGGTTGACGGCGATGCCGTGGTCGGTCACCAGAATGTCGATGCTGGAGCCCGGCGTGACGCAGGTAGTCACCTGCTCCACCAGCGTCGGGATGCGCCCGCGCACCAACGGCGCAACGATGATCGCCAGCCGCGCGGCAGCGGCGGTGTCGCAGTGGCCACCGGACGCGCCGCGCAGCACACCGTCGGAGCCGGTCAGCACGTTAACGTTGAAGCCGGTATCGATTTCCAGCGCGCTCAGCACTACCACGTCGAGCCGATCAACAGAGGCGCCCTTGGAGCTGAAGTTGGCGTACTGGTTGGCGCTGATTTCGATATGGCGCGGGTTGCGCGCCAGCGAGGTCGCCGCCGCCCGATCGAAACTCTGCACGTCCAGCAGTTTGCCGATCAGCCCTTTCTCGTGCAGATCCACCATGGTCGAGGTGATGCCGCCGAGGGCGAACGCGGCACGAATGCCGCGGGCGCGCATCTTGTCCTCCAGGAACCGGGTCACCGCCAGCGAGGCGCCGCCGGTGCCGGTTTGCAGCGAGAAGCCTTCGGTGAAGTAGCCGGAACCGGCGATCACCTCGGCGGCGCGGCGGGCGATCAGCAGCTCGCGCGGGTTCGAGGTCATGCGCGTAGCGTCGGCGCCGATCTTGTCGGCGTCGCCCACCCGCTCCAGCTGCACGATCAGATCCACCCGATCCTGCGCCAGGCTGGCGGGATGATGCGGATACGGCACCAGTTGCTCGGTCAACAGCACCACGGTGCCCGCCGCCTCGGCGTCCACCCGCGCATAGCCGAGCGAGCCGCAGCAGGCTTCACCGCTGTAACCGTTGGCATTGCCAAACTCATCGCAGGCCGGCACGCCGAGGAAGGCCACGTCTATCCTCAGCTCGCCGGATTCGATCAGGTTGACCCGGCCGCCGTGCGAGTGAATTTGCACCGGCTCCGCCAGCAGGCCGCGCGAAACCGCGTCCGCCAGCGGGCCGCGCAGCCCGGAGGTGTAAATGCGGCTCACCACACCGTGGCGGATATGCTCAACCAGCGGCGCATGGCAGTCGGTCAGCGAGCTGGACGCCAGCGTCAGGTTGCGGAACCCCATCGCCGCCAGCGTCTCCATCACCTGATTGAGCGTCAAATCACCGCCGCGAAACGCATGGTGGAAGGAAATGGTCATGCCGTCCTGCAGTCCGCTGCGGCGCACCGCTTCCTGCAAGGAGTCGCACAGCTTGAGATCGCGCGGTTTGCGCGCCTGCAGATTGGCTTTGGAGACGTCCTGATAGCCCGGCAGATCCGCCGGGTTGGCGAAGGTCATCAATCGTTGTTGGCGGTTCATCATGCTTCCTCCCCGTGCTGCGCCGGTTCTTCCCGTAAGCCGGACAGCGCGGCGCGCTCCAGCACCAGCCGGGCGCGCTCAATCACCGGGCTGTCGACCATTTTTCCGTTGAGCGACACCACGCCGCGCCCTTCCCGCTCCGCCGCTTCGGCGGCGTCCACCACCCGCTGCGCGTGCGCCACCTCTTTGGCGGTCGGCGCGTACAGGTTGTGCAGCAGCTCAATCTGGCGCGGGTTGATCAGCGATTTGCCGTCGAAGCCGAGCTGTTTGATCAGCGCCGCTTCCTGCAGGAAGCCGGCTTCGTTGTTGGCGTCGGAATAGACGGTGTCAAACGCCTGAATGCCGGCGGCGCGCGCCGCCTGCAGCAGCGAGCAGCGGGCGAACAGCAGCTCAATGCCCTCCGGCGAGCGCTCGGTGCGCAGGTTGCGCACATAGTCTTCCGCCCCCAGCGCGATGCCGATAAGACGCGGTGAAGCGTGCGCGATCGCCACCGCGTTGGTGATGCCCTGCGCCGATTCGATCGCCGCCAGCAGCCCGGTGCTGCCGACCGGCCGCCCGCAGGCCGCTTCGATGGCGGCAATCTCGCGCTCCATGTCGACAACGTCCTGCGCGCTGTCGGTCTTCGGCAGGCGCACAATGTCCGCGCCGCCGCGCACCACCGCCTGCAGGTCCGCCAGGCCGTAGGCGGAGTCGAGCGCATTGACGCGCACGATGGTTTCCACCTCCTGGTACAGCGGGTGCTGCAGCGCGTGGTACACCAGCCGGCGCGCCGCGTCTTTTTCACGCAGAATCACCGAGTCTTCCAGATCGAACATCAGCGCATCGGCCTGGTAGATAAAGGCGTTGCTGACCATCGCCGCGTTGGCGCCGGGGACGAACAACATGCTGCGGCGCAGCCGGGTTTTATTCAGCGTTTTCATCTTTCGCCTCCCACGGCAGTTGGCCGCCCTCGCAGGCGCGCATCAGCGCCGTTTCCAGCCGGGCGCGCAGCACGCAGTCCAGCGCGCCCTTGTCGTCGACGATCACCTGCACCGGCTCCACCTCATAGCGCTGCAGCACCTCCAGCAGGGTGTGGCGGATCGCCGCGCCGAACTGTTTTTCCACGCTGCTGGCGATCAACAGATCGTGCTGCGGCCCCTCGGCGGGCGCGATGCGCACCATGACATCGCTGGATTCCAGCGTGCCGGCCATTGCTTCTCGGATAATTTTCATCATTCACCTGATTGTGCGGACTCAAAAGGATGCGGGGCCGCCTTGGCCCGGCGCTGCGTTTGCAGATCCTGCAGGTAGTACAGGGTGTCCGGCGGCACCAGCGGCGCGGCGGCGTGGAAGTCCCCCGCCGCCAGCAGCTTGCGCACCCAGGAGGCGGAGATCGCCGTGCCCTGATATTGCAAACGCTCGATTTCCACCAGCGCGATCGGCGGGCTGGGCAGCGCCGGCGTTTCCAGCCAGTAACGCATGTCGCGGTTGTATTTCGCGGTCACCGCGCAGAACGGCTCGTTGCCGACGAAGCGGTGCGTAATGCCCAGCGCAGGCGCCAGATACTGGCGGAAGATCTTCAGATCGATTTCGGTGTAACAGTCGTCGGCCACGCCCTGATCCTTGATGAAGTAACAGGGGAAGGTGGCGCGCGAGATCACGTACTGCGAGCCTTCGTGTACCGTGAGGTTGGAGATATCGGCGGTGCCGGCCAGCACCAGCCGGCGGCGGTCTTCATAGCTGAAGCGCGAGGTGTTTTCCTTCACTAAAAATAGGTGCAGCCAGTCGCAGCGTTTGGCCGCCTGACGCACCAGATACTGATGCCCACGGGTGAAGGGGTTGGCGTTCATCACAATGCTGCCGACGGTGTTGCCCGGCCGGCGCTGGCTCGCCAGCTGGGCGGCGTAGCGCTTCAGGCGGCACGGGCTGTTTTCCATCAGCACCACGATGCCCGGCACGGTGGCGATCGGGTAGAAACCGCACTGGCGGAACAGCGGCTCGTTCTGCACCTTGGTGTAGATAAACAGCTGGGTGTGGTGGCGCTCGTAGGCCAGGTTCACCAGCTCGGTCGCCAGCGCCAGCGCCAACCCTTCGCCGCGCATCAGCGGGCTGATGGCGACGCATTTGATAATATTGTCGGCGATGCCGCCGCAGGCGACCAATTTGTCGTGCTGGGTAACGGTAATAAATATTTCAACCGTGGTGTCGATATTCAGATCGTTACTGCGCAAGAAGGCGCTTATTTCCGAAATCGCTTTATGATCCGATCGCTTTACCCGATTAAATACGGCATCGCCTAACATAACACGCTCTCTGGGTTAACTGGCAAACAACAAATTAAATACAAAAAGGCATTTTAATTAACATCGACAAGGGTAATTAAAACCTTAAAAACCATGCAGATAAACGCGACTGCGCGTTCGATAAATTAATGGTAAACAGAAAAAAAACGCCGATTATTGACCTATTTCACAAACCGATTCCGGTTAATAAGTTATTTAATGTTCTTTATTTGCTTAATTAATCTTATGGTGTTTATTATTGAGATAATCTTTATTTGGCGCCGCAATTTACTTACATTTATTTAGCATCTTGATTGCAATAGTAGGTTTCATTATGGAATGGCTGAACATCCTGATCGTTGAAGACGAAACGCCGCTGGCGGAAATGCACGCGGAGTTTATCCGCCAGAACGGCGGCTGCCGCCAGATTTGGCTGGCCGGCACCCTGGCGCAGGCGCGCGCCATGACCGAGCGCTTCAAGCCGGACCTGATCCTGCTGGACAACTTTCTGCCCGACGGCCAGGGCATCACCCTGCTGCGCGAACTGACGCTGAGCGGGTATCGCGGCGGCATCGTGTTCATCACCGCCGCCAGCGACATGGCCACCGTGGCCGAGGCGTTGCGTTACGGCGTATTCGACTACCTGATCAAACCGCTGGCCTATGACCGGCTGAGCCAGACGCTGCAGCGCTTCAGCCAGCGCCGCGAAGCGCTGAAGGACAAAGCGCGCCTCAACCAGCGCCGTATCGACGAGATGTTCAACACCTACGCCCGCGGCGAACAGCAGGCGGCGCTGCCCGCCGGCATCGACGAGCTGACGCTGGGCAAGGTTCGCGCGCTGTTCGCCGAACCCGCCGCGCGCCACACCGCTGAAAGCGTTGCGCAAAAACTGGGGCTCAGCCGCACCACCGCGCGCCGTTATCTGGAGTTTTGCACCGCCGCGCAGCAGCTGCGCGCCGAGATCATTTACGGCAAGGTCGGCCGCCCGCAGCGGATCTACCGCGCCGGCGAACCGCATTAGCGGTTATTTGATCGCCCTTGCAAGGTTGCGTGTAACCGCTTTACTTTTTATGCGCCGGTCAGCATCTTGGTGAGCATCACCTAGCCGACTGGACGATCGCCGATGCCCGCTGCGCCCCTTGCTTCCCTGACCGAGATCCTTGCCCGCCGTGACTGGCAAAACCCGGCCTGCACCCACTACCGCCGGCTGGACGCCCACCCGCCGTTCGCCAGCTGGCGCACGGTGGAAGACGCGCGCGACGATGCCCCCAGCGCCAGCCGCAGGTCGCTGAACGGCGAGTGGCGCTTCAGCTATTTCCCGCGCCCAGAGGCGGCGCCGGACAGTTGGCTGCAGCAGGATCTGCCGGACGCCGCCCCGCTGGCGGTGCCGGGCAACTGGCAGCTCGCCGGCTACGACGCGCCGATTTATACCAACGTGCGCTACCCGTTCCCGGTCGATCCGCCGCGCGTGCCGGAAGACAACCCGACCGGCTGCTACTCGCGCACCTTCAGCGTCGATCCGGCCTGGCTGGCCACCGGCCAGACGCGCATCATCTTCGACGGCGTCAACTCGGCGTTCTATTTGTGGTGCAACGGCCACTGGGTCGGCTATTCGCAGGACAGCCGCCTGCCGGCGGAGTTCGATCTCAGCCCGTGGTTGCAGCCGGGTGAAAACCGGCTGGCGGTGATGGTGCTGCGCTGGTGCGACGGCAGCTATCTGGAAGATCAGGACATGTGGCGCATGAGCGGCATCTTCCGTGACGTCAGCCTGCTGCACAAACCCGCCACGCACCTGAGCGATGTGCGCATCACCACGCCGCTGCATGACAGCTTTACCCGCGGCGAACTGGTGGTGACGGCGCGCGCCAGCCGGCCCGGCACGCTGCAGGTGCAGGTTCAGCTGTGGCGCGATACAGCGCGGGTGGCCGAACGCACCCAGCCGCTCGGCAGCGAGATCGTGGACGAGCGCGGCGCCTATGACGATCGCGTCACGCTGCGGCTGCCGGTAGAACGCCCGGCGCTGTGGAGCGCCGAAACGCCCGCGCTGTATCGCGCCACCGTCGCCCTGCTCTCGCCCGAGGGGGAGATTATCGAGGTGGAGGCCTATGACGTCGGCTTCCGCCAGGTGGACATCAGCGGCGGGTTGCTGAAGCTCAACGGGCAACCGCTGCTGATCCGCGGCGTTAACCGCCACGAGCATCATCCGCGCCACGGCCAGGTGATGGACGAGGCGACGATGCGCCACGACATCCTGCTGATGAAACAGCACAACTTCAACGCGGTGCGTTGCTCGCATTACCCCAACCACCCGCTGTGGTATCGGCTGTGCGATCGCTACGGGCTGTACGTGGTGGACGAAGCCAATATCGAGACCCACGGCATGCAGCCGATGAACCGCCTGGCTGACGATCCGCTGTGGCTGCCGGCGATGAGCGAGCGCGTTACCCGCATGGTGCAGCGCGATCGCAACCACCCCTGCATCATTATCTGGTCGCTGGGCAACGAGTCCGGCCACGGCGTGAACCACGATGCGCTGTACCGCTGGGTGAAAAGCCAGGATCCGACCCGCCCGGTGCAATATGAAGGCGGCGGCGCCGACACCGCCGCCACCGACATCATCTGCCCGATGTATGCGCGGGTGGATCAGGATCAGCCGTTCCCGGCGGTGCCCAAATGGGCGATCGGTAAGTGGATCGGCCTGCCGGAGGAACAGCGGCCGCTGATCCTGTGCGAATACGCCCATGCGATGGGCAACAGCTTCGGCGGCTTTGAACGCTACTGGCGCGCGTTCCACGAACATCCGCGCCTGCAGGGCGGCTTTGTCTGGGACTGGGTCGATCAGGCGCTGATCAAGCGCGACGCCCAGGGCGAAGAGTTCTGGGCCTACGGCGGCGACTTCGGCGATACCCCCAACGATCGCCAGTTCTGCCTGAACGGGCTGGTGTTCGCGGATCGCACCCCGCACCCGGCGCTGTTCGAAGCGCAGCGGGCGCAGCAGCTGTTCCGCTTCGCCTTCGACGCCGCCGCGCTGGCGCTGACCGTCACCAGCGATTACCTGTTCCGTCACACCGACAACGAGCAGCTCAACTGGCGGCTGGAGCTGGACGGCGTGGAGCGCGCCAGCGGCAGCTTCGATCTGGCGCTGCCGCCGCAGGGCAGCGCTCGCTTCACCCTGCTCGATCGCCTGCCGATGCTGCATCAGCCCGGCGAGCTGTGGCTGAACGTGGAGGTGGTGCAGCCGCAGGCCACCGACTGGTCCGAAGCGCACCACCGCTGCGCCTGGGATCAGTGGCGGGTGCCGCGCGCGCTGCATCCCGCCCCGCCGCCGCCGGCGCAGGGCGTGCCGCCAACGCTGATTGAAGACGATCAGGGGCTGACCCTCACCCACGGCGACCAGCGCTGGCGCTTCGAGCGCAGCAGCGGCCACCTGACGCAGTGGTGGCAGAATGAGCAGCCGCAGCTGCTGACGCCCCTGCGCGACGGCTTTGCGCGCGCGCCGATCGATAACGACATCGGCGTCAGCGAGGCGGACCGTATCGATCCCAACGCCTGGGTCGAACGCTGGAAGCTGGCGGGCCTGTACCGGCTGGAGGAACGCTGCACGCGGCTGCAGGCCGATGCGCTGCAAAACGGCGTGCAGGTGGTGAGCGAACACCAGTTCGGCGTGGACGGGCAGATTTTACTGCTCAGCCGCAAACAGTGGCTGTTCGATGCGCTGGGCGCAGTGAACGTGAGCGTGGAGGTCGAGGTAGCCGACGCCCTGCCGCCGCCGGCGCGCATCGGCCTGCACTGCCAACTGGCGACGGTGCAGCCGCACGCGGAATGGCTGGGCCTGGGCCCGCACGAGAATTACCCGGATCGCCGCCTGGCCGCGCAGTACGGGCGCTGGCGCCTGCCGCTGGCAGATTTGCACACGCCGTATATTTTCCCCGGCGAGAACGGCCTGCGCTGCGGCACCCGCAGCCTGCGCTACGGCGGCTGGCGCATCGACGGCCGCTTCCATTTCTCGCTCAGCCGCTACGGACTGCAACAGCTGATGGCCTGTAGCCACCAGCATCTGCTGCAGCCGGAAGCCGGCACTTGGCTGCATCTGGACGGCTTCCATATGGGGGTGGGCGGCGACGATTCCTGGAGCCCGAGCGTACACCGGGATTACCTGCTCACCGCCGGCGTTTACCGCTATCAGCTGCGCCTGCAGCGGGCGCCCGAGAGCTAAATCTGCCAAAAAACTCAACGGGTTGCGCATTCTGTAAGCAAACAGTCACAGAATGTGTAATCCGCCTTTGACATGCCGACGGCGCCTCGCTATTATTCGCCCCGTTCCAACGATTCCTCTGTAGTTCAGTCGGTAGAACGGCGGACTGTTAATCCGTATGTCACTGGTTCGAGTCCAGTCAGAGGAGCCATATTTAGAGAAGCCCGCTCAGGGAAACCTGAGCGGGCTTTTTGCTGTTGGGCGGATCATAATCGATGATCCCCTACACACTCTCTATCCGAAACCGGTCAGCCATCCGTTGAACGGGTAAGTTGCTCCCATTGTTCAATTTCCTTACCTAACGCCTCGAGCTTTTGCCGCACCAAACTTAATGCGTCACTGCCTAACAACAGATGCGTGGGTGGGGTCTGGCTCTCGATCAATGCCAGCATGGCGTGAGCCGCCTTCACGGGATCGCCGAGTTGCTTGCCGCTTTTTTCCTGACGCGCCTGACGAACAGGTTCAAATAACGCCTCATAGTCCGGGAGACGGCGAGGGCTACGTACCATTGAGCGCCCGGCCCAGTCCGTCCGAAACGAGCCGGGCGCTACTGCGGTCACGTGTATGTTGAACGGGACAAGCTCTTTGCTTAACGTTTCTGATATCCCTTCCAGTGCAAATTTGCTGCCGCAGTAATAGCTGATACCAGGTAAGGTAATGAAGCTGCCCATTGAGGTGATATTAATAATGTGGCCGCGACGGCGCTGGCGCATGCCCGGCAGCACGGCTTTGATCATCGCCACCGCGCCAAACACATTGACGTCAAACTGGCGGCGCAGCTCTGCAAGCGGGGATTCTTCCAGTATGCCTTCATGGCCGTAACCGGCATTGTTCACCAGCACATCTATCGGGCCGACGGCGGACTCTATCTCTCCAACCACCTCATCAATACGTTCAACGTCCGTGACATCAAGCAGATAGCCAAAAGCCCGCTGCGTATCGAGCGCGCCGAATGCCTGCAGTGCTTCGCTGTTGCGCACCGTCCCTACAACCCGATGCCCTACGGCGAGGGCTTCCCGCGCCAGCGCCTGGCCAAAGCCACTGCTGACGCCGGTGATTAAAATCGTTTTTGCAGATGCCATACAAAGAACTCCCATGAACCATGAAGGTTGCATGGTATTCTCTGTACTGCCGCATTTTTAGGCCGTATCTTCTCTTTTTCTTGCCTGATTTTATGAGGTGGTGGGATGTACGACATGATTGCCCTGATGAATAGACTTGCGGTGCAAGAGGGATACAACCTCACTGCCCTACCTGATGTGCGAATTTTGCGATCCGATCGCCCGCTTGCCAGAACGCCGGTGCTTTACGATCCGGGGATCGTGATTGTCTGTCAGGGCAGCAAACGCGGCTATTTCGGCCAGCAGACCTATTTATATGATGAGCAGCACTACCTGGCGGTTTCGGTGCCGGTGCCGTTTGTGATGGAAACCGATGCGTCGGCAGCACATCCGCTGCTGGCGATTTATATGCATCTGGATTTTCAGCTTGCCGCTGAACTGATGTTGCAAATTGAACAGCATGGCGCCCCGCATCCTCCCGTCGCGCCGCAAAGCATGATGTCGAGCCCCATGGACGGCGCGGTAAAAATGGCCGTTCTTCGCTTACTTGAAGTCCTGGCTGACCCGCTTGAGGCGGCGATCCTCGGCCCGACGCGGCTGCGTGAGCTTTATTTTCGCGTGCTGACAGGCGCACAGGGCAACGCCATGCGTGCCGCGCTGGCCTTGCAGGGCCAGTTTGGCAAAATCGGTAAAGCGCTGCAGCACATCCATGCCGCTTACGCGGAGCCGCTAACGCTGACGCAGCTGGCGATGAAGGCCGGCATGAGCGTGCCGACCTTTCATAGCCATTTCAAAGCGATAACGAAGATGCCGCCGATGCAGTATGTGAAATCGGTACGCCTGCACCAGGCACGGATGCTGATGGTGCGCCAACAAATCACCGCCGCCGCCGCGAGTTACGCCGTTGGCTATGAAAGCCCATCGCAATTTAATCGCGAATTCAAACGTCTGTTTGGCCTGCCACCGGCAGAGGAGATAAAACGCATGCAGCGTAACTTCGCCATTCCGCCCGCGCAGCCTGCCTCGGTATTTGTTTCGTCGCACTGAGGCTTGTTCGGTATGGCGAAACTATAGTTCGCTTCTGGCACCAGGCGGACCAGCACTTGGGGAGAAAGTCCGCTATGAGCGAGGAGTGGACCTTGTTTACTATATACTCTCAAAAGTGAATGGTACTGCTACCGGGATGCTCACATAAGGATCGAGGATTGGGCGGAGCAAAACTTATCGCCTGCCCCCCCAGTTTATCAGGAAGGGTACTGCTAGTAATAACAAAAGAGCATTGAAAAGCGGCCCCAGCGTCATACAGGGCTAAATGGTATAATCCATCTGGTGGCCGACAGTACCCGTCTTGTGCGGGTTTTATTCTTCCTGTGGTGAGTTTTGTTTAAAGTAAAATGTTATTTTACTTTCTTCAGCTGAGCTTTCAAAACTGAAACTGAAATTTTTAAAGTCGTCACCTAGACCGTTTTTATCAAATTTTTGACAACTTAAATTACCCCACATATCCTCACAGCATATCGAAAAAACCTTGGGATCAGCTTTCCTTTCGTTAAGTAAGTAATTACCAAATGATTCTTTAGATAATGTATTTGATACTCCAGAAAAAAGTGATAACTCAACATCATTATCGTTGCACTCAACTCCAATCCATTGGTGTATTTTAAAAGTTATTTCATTAAAATTAATGCCGTTTATTGTAATTTTCCCCGTATCAAAATCGGAAACTATTTTATTGGCTTGAATAGAAGATTGCAATAATAAAGCAAATTGAGATATCGTTAAACCAGACAGAAAATCATTATTTTTTAAAGTGTCTTGAATAATATCTGGGAAGTTTGACATTTTTATATTATCATCGCCCATGAAACTTTTAAGAATATCAGAATTGCTAAGGTGGTCTTTTAAATATTTAATCTCTGTATGTTTGTAGTAGTAACACTTATCAGAAATGCAGAGTACGCTAATGGCTGGATTTGCCAAGAAATTAGTATCGTTATCATAATATCTGCTCAGTTCGCTTTTCTTGGCATTACTTGAAAATGCAAATAGAACGGTAGGAGACTTCCCACCAATTGACCGAAATTTTCTAAATTTTTCAATTGTTGTCTCTAGCTCTTTCGCTGTTAAAGTTGATTTAACCTCAATGTTATATCTAACTGCTTCCATAGGAACGAAGGCAAGGTCGTTATTTATATATGGTGGTAAGATTTCATTATCATAAATAATAATATCACTTTCATTTGATTGCTCACCATGCGAGTTCTCAATTATACCTCTTGAAATCTCATACTTTCTTGGAATGACGTCTTTTATTATTTTTATCAACTCTACTTCATTCAAACCACCCTTAACCCCCTGGTGTTCTACGTTTTTATTTACAGCAAACTCTTGCTTTAATGTTTTTATTCTAGATGCTATTTTTTCTGAGATAATGCTCATGTCAATGCTCCATCCTGTTTTTTATTATTCCCGATTTTATAACTTGTGATCTACCCAGACTATTAAGTGCTGTATATATAAATAACTAGCGTTCAAAGTCACTATAACTACGAGATTTTTTATGAATTTCACTTTTAATTCGTTTTTCTAGCTCGCGCCCTCGATTCTCTTGCTGGAAAATCGTAGACATACGAAAAATCTCCTGCATCTGGTCTTGATGCAATCCCTTAAACGGCTCCGTAACGCAGGATAGTAAATCCCGTAATCTGTCCATTGCCTGATCTGTCGATTCGACACACATCGTATTCATTTTTTGGTGTACGTTCAGCAGCAGCGTTAGGCATCTCCTGCTCTCTGTAACAGCGTTGCAACGCACTGGCAACGCTTCCCATTTCCACCAGTTTTTTGCAGCGTAGTTCGCCAAACACCACCCTCATTCCCTTAGCTAGGCGGGGCATTTCGCAATACCCCCGGCGGGCCACTTTTAAAGACAAGTGTAACTTACTAGACTTTGTTAAAGCAAAATCGTTCGGAAAACAAAACATCCAAAGGTCAAAGCCAATTGCGCCTTACAGGTGGAAGGCTTCACTACGTGTCCCCTACCACCCCGGACCTCGGCGGGATCTGCGCATTTCTGAATGTCAATCCTCTCTTGCGAAGAATGTAAAATATCTGACTGGCAGCTTTGAGCGAGGAGTGGAAGTTCGCACATGGTTGTAATACTAACGTTGTCACGTTGGGATCCACGGGAAGTGGGTCAATTGGTCTACTATCGACTTATCCTAAATTTCACTTTTACAGTTTAATTGCACAATTTGCTCCTTAGACCCCGCGTCAAATTTCGATTTCTGGTGGTTCTTCACCGAATATTTCAATCCATTCTGACTGCCAAGTACTGCTCAGTGAAAACTTCCTGAACTTAGGATGCAAATCCGTCCTAATCAATAACCATTTCTGTTTGATTAGAGAGTTAGAACGCAGCGCGCGTGAAACATTATTTGTATACTTTTTATTGTCATCATTTACTATGTAATCGTTAATTGTTTCTGTAATCTCTGTACCAATGCTGGTCTCAAAACCAAGATAGGAACGTATCACTAGGGCGACAAAGATGAGAGGGATATACTCACTTCCGCAGGACATGACATTTTCAAGAGATAATGGCTTGAATGAAGGTGGGATGTCTATCTCTTCACCGGATATACTGTTTTTTTCAATTCCATCACCGAAATCGAAGGATAAATTACCGTGATCACTTTTCTCACGGTTAGCGGTAAACTCGTCGTTGTTACCTATGTTACGACTGAACGATGCCACCAGTCGGTTTATGCTTTTTTCGGTTAAGAGTACGTCTGTTTGAGTTCTCAATAATGATAAAGTCAGTTTTTCTCTTAAATACTCTGATGACAAATATTTTGATATTATAACTGGTATCTGACTTTCTTCGACTAGATCAATGATTTCATGATTGGTGTTGATACTCTTATCATTATAAATCGCATTAATCAGTCTGGTGAGTTCTTGTTTTGCTTCGTTATAGGGCTTTTTTTCATGGAAAGGCAAATAAAGAGATGTTAACGACAGGTAAATTGATGTATGACAGATGTCGAGTATCAAACAAGTGCCTAAAGGCGATATACGAAATGTATGGACTGAGCTAACAGTGTACTCTATGTTGAAGTCACTGTCAGAGGGTAGTTCAATACATTCAATAATCCTTTCTTTAACCGAACTCTCAATTGCTTTGCTAATCCAGTCTTTTTTATACCCGTAAAGTGATGCAAATCGGATTATCCTTTCAAGGCTAATTCCTTTTGCAATTTCGCCGGGGGAAACAGCATCATTCAGAAAATAGAGTATTCTTAACTTCAGGAAATAACACTGGTTTACGTTTTGATAGGGCAGGTAAACATTCGGTATATATGCTTTTTCCGTGTGATCGGGATGGTAGGTGAGTGTGGAGATAACATCCCTTTTACGCCATGCTGACTCGTTTCCCAATTGGTAGTGTACGTGTTTAATCAATTGATAAAAGTTTCTGATATTATGCCAAGACACGGAAGATAATATTTCTAGAATTGGCATGCTCTCATTTGACAATTGAAGATTTTTCCTCAGCACATCAGCGTAGAAATTCATTTTATCTAAGAAATCTTGAAGCTGATATTTTTTTCTCCAGTCTCTAATCCTAAAGTCTTCGTTCAGACACTCTTTAATATACTTTATCCTAGTCGAAATTAGTTTGTTAAAGTCCGGTGATTTGAGATGAATGATCTTGTCTTCTGGCCTAACGTCCAGAAAGCCTTTATCTTTATTCTTAAAGAAGGTGAATTCCCTGAGTGTGATGATGACTGTTGCACCCGATGCTTGGGTTATTAAATGAGATAAAGCATAAATTTCCTCTTGAAAAGACTCAGAAGCCCGGTCGACATTATCAATCACAATAATAACGGATTTATTTTCCTTGACACGCTTTTGGAATATTTTTAATACTAGATTCTGCCGGTTGGCGCTTTCCCTCTCCAGTAGTTCAGCTTCTTTGACCATAAGCATTTCTGAGTTTTTGGCAAATATATCTTTGTAGGGGCCGTTTTTTAACACTTTAATTTCATGAGCAAACGTGATGCGTAGTTCATCTAATGTAAACTCGCTTTCATACTCGTTTTTTATCTTGTCATGTAGATAATTGAATACGATATTTTTCACATCAATGCTATGTTTTGATACGTCATTTATCAAATCTATGATGATCGGGGTTGCATATATGTTCTTTTGCTGTCTTGCTTCTACTAAACATTTAGTTACCAGAGTGGTCTTTCCACATCCAACGGCACCAGTAATGATGATAACTTTACCAGTATGATGCTCCAGGATGAATTCTTTACCTTCAGAAGGTGAGAGGTCTAACGCATCATTAGGAAGAAAACTGGGTTTTGAATCTTTTAACGCTCTTTTTATTTCCCCTTTAAACTGATCCAACTTAGAGTCACTGACAAAGCAGTGCTCTAGCATTTTTCGCTGATTGTTTTCTGTTATCTGGGAAAAAAAGTTTTCATAAAAATCATCAATCCATTGATTGTCTTTGTTGCTATCCCAAATGAAATCATGGACATGATCTTTTAGCATGTAACACACTTCTGACGGTACATGGTTCAGTTCTGAGAGATAGCTGTCCAGATTATTCTTTTCTGTGCTATCCCTAGAGATGAGGTTATACATGAGATCAAATGAAAACTCATCTCCAAAGATATTCCCAAAATAAACGCCTTTCATTGAGTCAGTTGTTTTACCTGCTTTTGGCAGCATTGGGCAAACAAACCACTCTGCACCATTTGTGATCAATGCATATTGAACCGCTTTTTCGACACAGTATCTTTGTGCCTGATCGATCACCTCAGAGATTTTTTTATTGAATGCTTTTTTAAGATAGGCGACAGAGTATTCGTTTAAGGTTAGGGTGTTTTTGGGGAGTCCGAAGGTCACGCCGATTTTTTTTGCTTCAACCACAAGGCGAGGCGTTCTATCCGTACTCAGTATATAATCGGCATACCCCGCTGTTCTGCAATACGCTTCCGGCGTAAATTCTTCTTTATTCCAACCCAGTATATTTAGGATCTCATCTATCACCAGTAAGCGGCTTTCAGCTTCATTTGCTTCAAAAAGAGTATCTTTTCGAGCAATATACCGTTCCTGAACTTCCTTGAATTTTTCGAAAGCCTTTTCTCTGCTCATACTTAGCCCCAATAAGAGTATTGAAAATTTTTGATCCGTGACACTTGTCTCAATGCTCATGCTTCTCTGTTTAATTTATAACCTGTTATCGCATCTTTCTGAGACAACTGAAATAGGGATGACATCATTTTTTATGAGTAATCCTGCTTTCATGGCAAATTACAGCTGACATACTTCCCTTTGGTTAGTACAGACCATTTTAGAAACTTCCGCTACTGGCACAAAACTGCCCCGGCGGATCACCTACTCAACAATCTCCGCAAACACCAAAAGGCCCGCCCGTCCCCCAGGCAGGCCCTTGTCCCTCCGCAATGTCTCAGCCCCCATCCCGCTCCGCAACCCGCGCCATCAACGCCCCCAGCAGCGCCAGATCGACCAGCAGCGCCAGCGCGAAACAGCTTCCTCTCACGCCCGGCGCGGCGTAGGTTTGAATCAGCAACGCGGCAACCACCACGGCCACGATGCTCACCACCGTCGTCAAACGGTGCGCCACGGTGAGCGCTCTTTTTTCCCCCACCGCCGTGCGGTAGGCCACGCCCTGCCCCAGGCCGCCGAGGGCGATGCCCGCCAGCAGGGCCGGCCAATCATGGCCGCCGAACAGCATCAGCAGCGTCAATAGCCACCCCGCCGCCGCCAGCAAAAAACCGTAGCGGAGCATAGCCAGCGCAGGCCGCTTCCGCAGCGGCCGCCAGCCGGCCAGTGCGGCGCCGCCGAGAAACGCCAGCGCCAATGCCGTTAGCAGCATCAGCGCTGCGCCGATGCCCAGCAGGCTTTCGGTCTTCAGCAGCAAGGCGCCCGCCGCGACCGGCACGCTGAGCGCCAGAGCGCTCGCCGCCGTTCCCGTGTGTTCCATGGCGCCCAGGGCGCCGTTGTTGATATAGAGGCTCATCGTTAGCTCCCGACATGGTGGAAATGATGAAATAAATTCATTTCCCTGTTCACAGGTCGGTAGCCTATCTCTTGTATAATCGGTCAGACAAACTCATAGTTTTCAGCCTTAGATGAGAATAACTCAGCCATGAGAATACCCCGTTTGCCGCCGCTGGGCGCGCTGCGCGCCTTCCACGCCGTGGCCGGCTGCCGCAGCTTCAAACTGGCCGCCGAGGCGCTGGGCGTCAGCGCGACGGCGGTCAGCCATCAGATCAAGCTGCTGGAGTCGGTGCTGGCATGCCGGGTGTGCGAGCGCAGCGCGCAGGGCGTCAGCCTGACCGAGACCGGCGAGATCCTGTATGCCGGCACCCAGCGCGCCTTTGCCGCGCTGGAGCAGTCCGTCGCCCAAATCACCCGCGCCCAACAGCCGCCGGCGCTGACCGTCACCACCACCTCCAATTTTCTCACCCACTGGCTGGTGCCGCGCCTGGCGGATTTCAAGGCGGAGTTTCCCGCCATCGATCTGCGCCTGCACACCAGCGTCGAGCGCGTCGATCTCAACCAGCGCACCGTGGACGTCGCCATCCGCTACCGTGAAACGCCGGAAACCGATCTGCACTGCACCCTGCTGCATGAGGATCGCTTTATCGTGGTGGCCAGCCCGGCGCTGGCGCTGAAGCGCAGCGAGGATTTGCAGCGGGTAACGCTGTTTCACGTGGAACATCGGCAGGTGCCTGCCGACTCGCCGACCTGGGAAAACTGGCGGCGGCGCTACGGGCCGGAAGGGTTGAACGTGGAAGCCGGGCTGACCTTCAGCGACGAGACGCATGCGCTGCAGGCGGCGGTGGCGGGCCAAGGGGTGGTGATCGCCAGCCGGCTGCTGGCGCGCGATTTGTTGCAGCGCGGCGTGCTGGCCGCGCCGTTCGAGATGTCGTTACCCGGCGCCAACTATTACCTGGTGACCACCGAAGAAACCGCGCAGCGCCCCGATATCATTGCGCTGCGCGAATGGCTGCTGCGGCAAATGGCGGTGGGCTAACGGCGCTCGGGGGCGATCTCCCCCAGGCGGATCGCCACGCCGATCGCCTGCGCGGTGGTGGCGGCGCCAAGGCGCTGGCGAATGCGCCGCAGGTGGTTTTCCACCGTACGTTCAGACAGGCCGAGCATCGCAGCGATATCCGCCTGCCGCCGGCCGATGGCGGTCCAGCTCAGCACCTCGCGCTCGCGCGCCGACAGCCGGCCCTCTCCCTCGCCGGCCGCCGGTGCGAACAGCCGCCGCGCCGCCAGAAAGGCCGCCGAGCCCACCAGCGACAGCGCCAGCCGCACCGGCGGTGAAGCGTCGATGCGCTCGCCTCCCAGGCTGACGGCGCCCTCCAAACCGGCCGGGCCGAACACCGGGATCTGCACGCCGTGCAGGCCCGCGCCGCGCGGCACGGGCACAATCCTGTAGCGCTCGCCCTGCTGCGCCCGAGTCTTGGTCCAGAAAAACGGCTCGGTAGCCCGCAGCATGTGGCGGGTCACCGGGCAGTGCCGCACGTAGGTCAGCGCATCGACCGCCTCCCCCTCACCGAACCAGTCGCCTTCGACCCAATAGATATGCTCGATCCCCGCCTCCGCCGCAGCGGAAGCGGAAAACAGCACAAAGCGATCGAAGCCGAACGGCGCGGCGAAGGCGCGAACCCGCCCCTGAATGGCGGACAGGGTTCGCTCGTGGTCCATCGCCAGCGCCGTCTGGAAAGCGCGCTGCGCGATCTCGTCGCTCATCGCACGGCGACGTCGGCCAGCAGCGTCTCCGCCGCCAGCTTGCCGAGGTTGTTGGAAGCCAGCGGGCTGTCGCCGGTCAGCAGGCGCCGATCTTTATGCACCTTGCCGGTAATGTCGGCGTTAACGATCTTAACGCCCCGCTCGCGCAGGCGTTCGCCCACCAGCCAGGGCATCGGGCCGGGGATGTAGCCGATGTCGATGTTGGCGCCGGTATCGAGCGAGTCCGGGAACACGCACATTTCATAGCCACGATAGAGGAAATCCTCTTTGCGCTCGCCGATGCCCGCCGCCAGCAAACCGGCCGGCCCGTGGCACAGCGAAATCACGTAGCGATCGTTGTCGTGCGCCCAGTGCAGGGTCTTTTTCACCTCTTCGCTGAACGGGATATCATTCAGCACGCCGTGGCCGCCGGGGATGAAAACGCCGAGGTAGTTGCCGCCATCCAGATCCTTCACCACCTCCGTCAGCTTTTTCGGCTGCTTGAGCTGGCTGCGGTACTTCTCGTAGGTGGCCTTGACCGCGTCGTCTTCCTGCGGGAACGCCCACATCTCCAGCTTCACCGGATCGCCGGACGGCGTGGCGATGTCGATCTCGAAACCGGCCAGATCCAGGTGATGCATCGGCAACAGCATCTCGACCGGGTGATT
Source organism: Serratia sp. TSO36 (assembly GCF_057808395.1). Lineage (NCBI taxonomy): Bacteria > Pseudomonadati > Pseudomonadota > Gammaproteobacteria > Enterobacterales > Yersiniaceae > Serratia > Serratia sp. TSO36. Next base: position 154,089 of record NZ_JBJZOU010000016.1, read on the forward strand.
GCCGGTGGAGAAGAACTTGCCGTTTTGCATCAGCAGGTAGCGCTCCTGCGAGGCGATCATCAGCACCTTCCACTTGCCGCCGCGATAGGCGTTCGGGTAGCTGGCGCCCGCGAAGTCGGTTTTGGACGAGATGTACTGGCTGAGGGAGTAAGGTGATGGGAAGAACGCGTTGTCTTCCGCCACATCCGGGGTGGGATTACGATCGTTGGACACTGAATCAGTCATGATTATCTCCATATTCACCGTTACGTTGCCCTTTCAGCTTAAATAACCGCCGGCGGGGCCGCAATGAGGGATATCCCTCAAGCAATCCTTGCAGCCGAAACTCAGGCGAGATTGCGTAGAGCGATAATAAAGGTTTCTTCGCTGGCGCCCTGGTGTTCATAGCGGCATTTTCTGACCGGCACCCGGAAATAGCGCTCCAGGATATCTTCCTGCAGCACTGCGCTTTTAACGCCAAACAGCGACTGCCGTTTTGCCATCAGTAAACACTTGTCGGAGATGCGTTCGGCGTAATTGAGGAAATGCGTATTCAGCACGATCGTCATCTGCCGCTCTTTGGCGAGGCGCCACAGCATCTCGATCATTTTGGCCTGATTGTAAAAATCCAGATTCGATTCCGGTTCGTCGAGGATCATGACGTCGGGATCTGCCACCAGCGCCTTGGCGAAATAACACATCTGCAGTTCACCGCCGCTGATCTGGTTGATATTTTTCTGCGCCAGCGGCGCGATCTCCAACGCGTGCAACACCGCCTGCGCCCTGGTGAAATCTTGCCGCCGCGGCCCAGCGAACCATCCCGCCTGGCGGGCGCAGCCGAAAGTGACAAAATCGAGTACGCCATAGGAAAAATGTGGCGCCTTCGCCTGCGGCACGTAGGCCAGGCGCGCCTCTCGATTATCGACGCGGCCGATCTCGCACCTGCCGGCGCTGGGTCGACACAGGCCCGCAATATTTCTCAGCAGCGTCGTTTTGCCGGCGCCGTTCGGGCCCAGCACGCTGAGGATCTCGCCGCGCTTAAGCTCGAAGCTGACGTTGTCGAAAATGGGCTCCCGCCCCTTGAAACCAAAGGCTAGCCGGCTAGCGGTGATCATATCGATTCCCCAGAATAAAAAGCACCGCGAAAAGCGGCGCGCCGATCAGCGCGGTCAGGATGCCGATTGGAATTTCCGTATAGGTGGCGCCTCTGGCAATATTGTCGATAACCAGCAAAAACAACGCGCCGCCGAGCGCCGATGCTGGGATCAGACGGCCGTGGTTATATCCCAGCACGCTTCGCACTAAATGGGGGATCACCAAGCCAACCCACCCCACCACGCCGGCCAAACTCACCGAGGCGGAAACCAGCAGAGAGGCGGCGATCAGCAACAGGATCTTCAGCCGGGGCGGATTCAGGCCGGCAATGCGCGCCTCGTCGTCCCCCAGCGAGAGAATGTTCATGTTCCACCTGAGTCGGTAGATAGTCAGGTAACACGCCGCAAACAGCGGGATCAGCCAATAGACCTGCGCTTTCGCCACCGAAGCGAAGCTGCCCATCAGCCAGAAGACGATGGCAGGCAAGGTATCCTGCGGATCGGCGACATATTTGATGGCCGAGACAAACGCGATAAACACCGACGCAGTAATCATGCCGGACAGGATCGTCGTCAGCGCATCCTGCCGGCGTTTCAGGCGGCAAATGCCAAGCACCAGCAACAAACTCACCACGCCGAAAAGAAACGACAGCAGGGAACTCAGGGCAAAAGGCAAACTCAATAAAATGCCCAGCGCAGCGCCAAAGGCGGAGGCGGAAGACGTGCCCAGCACGTCCGGGCTGGCTAACGCGTTTTTCAGCACCGCCTGAAAGGTCGCGCCGGCGACCGCCAACCCGCCGCCCACCAGCATCACCGCCACCACCCGCGGCGCACGCAGGTTAAAAATCACCGAATAGTGGGCCTGGTTTTCCCCCGGCATGTTCCCCTGCCATAAAATCTGCAGCACATCATGGGCCGACAAGGCGTAACGGCCGGCAAACAGTGATGCGACGGCAACCACACACAAGGCTAAAAACAGCCCTACCATGATCGCCATATATTTTCCTCTGCCCGGCATCCCCAAGCTCCTCCAACCCACTAACGCAATTCAACCGTGGTGCTAGCGCTGTGCCAGCACCTCATCCAACAAACGGTCCGGGATCGCATAGGAGAACATCGTCTGATAATAGCGGCGCGTCTCCTCCCGCAGCGTCTTGTCGCTAATGTCTTCAGGGGCATAGCGGTTGATCATAAACAGCGGCAGCAGTGACGTTTCCGCCGACAGGCCCCCCCAGTTATGAATGCCCACCGGCGTCGAGAAAACCTTGCCGTTTTTTACCGCCCTGAGCGTCTCCCAGGCCTGGCCGGGGATCCCCCCGTGCAGCAGCGCTTTGGCGCTGCCGAAAACCACGAAAATCACATCCGGGTCCCAGGCCATGATCTGCTCCATCGAAACGTTGATGTACCTGCCGGCATCCCCTTTCACCGGTAAATCCCCGGCGACGTTGTCCATGCCGGCCATTTTCAGGTAGGTGTCGCCGTAGGTATGCGGGCCGCTCACCTTCAGCTGCCTGCCGTCGCTTTCTTCGAGATACAACGCCCTGACGTGCTGCGCGCGGATGGCTGCGGCATAGGGGCGGATCTGCTTCAGGGTCTTTTCCCAGGCGTCTTTGAATTTGTGCGTGCGCGGCAGGCCGAGCGTGTCGGCGAAGGTATTTTCCCAATACATCTGGGTGACCATCGGTTGGTACTTTGTCTTCCCGCCGGCATCCAGATCGACGGTCATCACGCCCGCCCTTTCCAGCCGATCGTCCTGGCTTTTGCCGTAGTAATAAATAATGTCGGGCCGTAGATTCATTAACGACTCCATGTTGACCCGGTAGTCCTTATTGATGAAGGCGGAGGTGATCCTGCCGATGTCAGGCTTCATGTCCTTCAACACATGCATATCGGCATGCATGAACGCCCAGGGCCCCACACCGACGACGTGCCGGTAGGCCGCCTCGTTCGCCAGGATCACGCCGAAGGGGCAGTTGCCGGTGATGACGATCCGCTGATAGTGGCCAGGCAACTTTTGCACCGCTGCGCTCTGCGGCCGTTCGGCCGCCGCCGGCTGACTGCCGCTGGCGCAAGGCGCCGTCGGCAAGGCGAATATTGCCAGCAGCGCGGTGGCGATAAATTTCACTGTGACGCACATGATGCCTCCTGTGCGCACGCTCGGTGGCGTGCGGCGATGGGCTGCATTAGGCCGACGCGGCGATGCCGGCGGCCATGATGGTTATCCCGGCCACAAAGACGATTGCCGTGGTGGCGACCGCGCCGCCGCCGACCAACGCGGCGGTTTTTCCTGTGGAAAGGTCTTTTCGTTGCAGGAAAGAGAGCTGCGACAGGGGAATGATTTTTCCGCTGTCGGCGACCAGGTCTTTTGGTTCAATCTTAGCCACCGTCAACTCGCCGCCGCTGCCGTCCTTCAGACCATATTTCAACCGGTCGCCGACATAGACCGGCGGCTGCAGCAGGTAATATTGGCTATTGAGCCCCGTCTCTTTTTGTTGCAACGCCACGTCGTGGTAGGTCGTGCAGCCGGCAAGGGAAAACGCCGCCATGCCGATAACCAACGGCACTAATGGGATAAATCGCATGGGAAACCTCGTGCTTCTATTTACTGGTTTTTAACGTAACGGCGGACTTGAAGCGCATATAGCTCACGACCAGAGAAAGGAACGAGAATGCCGCCCCCGCCATTAAACTGATGTTCGTCGCTTGCGCACCCCGCATGTTGAAGAAAATCGCCACCAACGCCGAACCGACGATTTGCCCAATCAGCCGGGAACTGCCCAACAGGCCGCTGGCGATGCTGCTGTTTTCATGGGAGACCGACGTCATGATCAACAGGTTGTTCGGTGATTGAAACAGGCCGAAACCGATGCCGCACAGCGCCACGCGCCATACGATCGCCCCATTCGACGGATCGCTCGGCAGATTGGCCATCAGCAGCATGCCTGCCAGCAGACAGGCAAGGCCCGAGAGGGCAACAAGATTGGGATCGTACTTCTTGGCCAAATCGCCGGAAATTAGCGAAGACGCCATGGTGGCCAGCGGCCAGGCGGTCAGCAACAGACCGATTTCCACCACGTTTCTTTGCAGAACGTTGTGAAAATAAAAAGGCAGCGAAACATAGGCCAAAAGCTGGGTGCTGTAGGACAGCATCGACATCAGCAAAGACAATGACAGCGTCGGGTTATGCAGCATCGCGATCGGGATCAGCGCGGCGTCAGCCTTTCTTTTTTGATTGATATACAGCAACCCGGCCAGCCCGGCGAATACCGCAAAGCTCAGCGCCGCCGCCGGCAGATGGTGAGTGGTCATGCTCATGGTGCTGAGCGAGAAAGCGATAAACAGCACAAACACCAACAGGGCGCCCCCGCTGTCGAACCCAACGCTGCGCCGCTCGCGGGAACCCAGGAATATCACGCTCAGCAGCAGCGACAGGCAGGCGATGGGAACATTAATGGTAAACAGCCAGTTCCAGCTCGTTTGAGAAAGTATCGCCGAGGCGATGGATGGCCCGGCGGCGGCGGAAACCGACACCACCATCACGTTTATGCCCAGGCCGCGCCCAAGCAGCCTTTCCGGGTATATCTCCTTGATCAGCGCCGCATTGACGCTGAGCACCGCCGCCGCGCCGAAGCCCTGTATCACCCTGAATGCCGTCAGCATCTCCAGCGTCGTGGACAGCGCGCAGCCCAGGGATGAAAAAGCGAACAGCACCACCCCGGCCATAAAGATTTTTTTATTGCCCACCGCGCGCCCCAGCGCCGCGAAGGGCATCAAAGAGGCCACGACGGCAAACTGGTAGGCATTAATAATCATGATGGAGGCCGATTCGGAAACGCCGAAATCTTTGGCGATCACCGGCAGCGCCACGTTGGCGATGGTACTGTCGAGCATGGCGATAACCGTGCTTAACGAGACGGCGAGAACGGCGAATATATTTAATGTCTCTTTTTCCTGGTGTTTAAAAGTCATGTTAACGCTCCAAAAACGTGAGTGACTTCATGCCGGCGGCAAAGACCCCGTTTTTTATCCGTTTTAGTAATTACGTTATAACATATCAATTAAAGAGGAGAATAAATCTCATTTGAAATATTAGATTAAATAGTGTGTCAAAATAAGAATTAACAAATACAAAACAAATTAATAGCAATACGAATATTCAATAAACAAAATAAATGCAGTATAAAAACCAGTGAATTTAAGGAATGACATTAAAAGTAACAGCCGCTAACAGACAACCCCGCTGGCGCGTGAAATTGTTATGTTATAACAAAAACACCTTTTCCTTTTATGCTGGTTAACCTTATGGCTAAGACGGACCTTTTGAACACCCGGTTATCTCGCCGCAGAATGATGTTGGCAGGGCTGGCAGCCCTGGCGCTGAACGGCGCCGCTTCCCCGCGGGCTCACGCCCACGGCCTGCCGCGCCCCAAACCTCAGGGGGCGCGAAAAAGATTCCTGGTCATGTTGGATCCCGGTCATGGCGGCATCGACTCCGGTGCCATTGGCCACACCGGTTCGCTGGAAAAACATGTCGTTCTGGCGATCGCCAAAAATGTGCGTGCACAGCTCGATCGACACGGCATCGATGCCCGCCTGACGCGCGACAGCGACGTTTTTATTCCGCTTTACGATCGGGTGGAGATCGCGCACCGGCACGGTGCGGATCTTTTCATGTCCATCCACGCCGACGGTTTTACCTGCCCCAGCGCCTGCGGCGCTTCGGTCTTTGCGCTTTCCAATAAAGGCGCCAGCAGCGCGATGGCGAAATACTTATCGAACAGTGAAAACGCGGCGGACGATCTCGCCGGCCCTAACGTCATCAAGAAAGACCGCTATTTGCAGAAGATACTGTTTGATTTGGAGCAGACGGAAACGATCAAAGAAAGCCTGACGCTGGGCTCGCACCTGATTCAACATATTGCGCCCATTCATCATCTGCATGCCAAAAATACCGAACAGGCGGCCTTCGTGGTCTTAAAATCCCCGTATATTCCTTCCGTGTTGGTGGAAACCTCTTTCATCACCAACCCTGAGGAAGAAAGGCTGCTCGGCACCCCCGCATTCCGAAATAAAATTGCCACGGCGATCGCTCAGGGGATCGTCAGCTACTTTAAACGCGAAACGCACGCTTAAGCTTCGCCGAGGCGGCAAGCTCACGGGCTTGCCGCGCACAGGGACGGTGTCATCATGATAAAATGCAATCCGCGTTATTTTTCGGCGAGCATGCTTTTCCCCCTGCTGGCCCTATTACCACGCGGCGCCTTCGCCGTGTCGTTGACGGGGTCGCAGCAAAACAGCCTGAATTTCTACGGCACGATTATCGCCAGACGCTACAGCGGCCAAAACGCGCGCGACGACGGCGACCGCAGCTACCTCTATTTCGGCCTGATAGGCAAAAAAAAGATCGCGCCGCGCTGGCGGGCCTACGCCCACTGGGAATATACCGTCAGCTTCGCCGACGCGACTCGCAACAGCACCCGACTCGCCTATATTGGGGTGCAAAACGCAACCTTCGGCAGCCTCGATATCGGCCGCAATTGGGGCGTGCTCTATGATGTGACCGCCCTGACCGATCGCTCTCCGCTGTTTAGAGAGATGGCCTACAACTACATCGACAATTTTATGCGCGGCCGGGCGCGTAACCTGCTCACTTACCGCCGCCCCTTCAGCCTGTTTCAGCGGCGCGCCGCACTCGCGTTGCAATATCAGTTCAAAGACGGCGACGACCGGCAAACGCCGGGCAAACAAAACGGCAACGGATTCGGCCTCTCCTTCCGTTATGCGCTGACGCCGACGCTCAGCCTCATCGCCGCCGCCTCGGCGTCTCAAACCACGCAGCGGCAACAACGCGCCGCCGGCTATCGCCGGCGCATCGATACGCTGGCCGAAGGGGTTCTCTATGCGTCGAAAAAAATCTATCTTGCGGCCGTGTTCACCCAAAGCGACAACGCCATCAGCCCGCAACAAACCGCTAACCGCGGTTCGGCGTCAAGTTATGAAGCGCTCGCCAAATATCGGCTGACGGACCACATCCAACCCAACATCGGCTATACCCGTTTGATACAGACCCGGGCAGGCCGGAACATGGACTTATTGAACTATGAGGAGCTGGGGGTCACCTGGTTACTCAACAGCAATATGCAGGTGTTTATTAACTATGAATTCAATAACCTTTCGCAGCACACGCCCGGCGTCGATGCCTCGGACAAGCTCGATATGGGCATCAGCTATCATTGGTGATCCGCTCTCCCGCAGCCAATAAAAAGCCCCGCCCGGTGAAGGGCGAGGCTCGCGACGCGTTGAGTCTTTAGCTGTTCACGAACGCCAGCAGATCGGCGTTGACCTGATCGGCATGGGTGGTCGGGATGCCGTGCGGCGCGCCCTTATAGGTATTGAGCGTGCCGTTCTGCACCAGCTTGGCCGACAGCACGCCGGAATCCTGATAAGGCACCACCTGATCGTCGTCGCCGTGGATCACCAGCACCGGAATGGCAATCTTCTTGAGATCTTCGGTGAAATCGGTCTGCGAGAAGGCGACGATGCCGTCGTAGTGCGCCTTGGCGCCACCCATCATGCCCTGGCGCCACCAGTTCCAGATAATCGCCTCAGACGGTTTGGCGCCCGGGCGGTTATAGCCGTAGAACGGACCGGCGGGCACGTCGTAATAGAACTGCGCCCGGTTGGCGGCCAGCTGCGCCTGGAAATCATCGAACACCGCTTTGGGGGTGCCCTGCGGATTGGCGTCGGTTTTCACCATCAGCGGCGGCACCGCGCTGATCAGCACCGCTTTGGATACCTTGTCCTCGCCGTGGCGCACGATATAGCGCACCACCTCGCCGCCGCCCGTCGAGTGGCCCACGTGCATCGCGCCCTGCACGCCCAGGTGTTTTACCACCGCGGCGACGTCATCGGCGTAGTGGTCCATGTCGTGCCCTTCCCACACCTGGCTGGAGCGGCCGTGGCCGCGGCGATCGTGCGCAACCACTCGGAACCCTTTGTTCACGAAGAACAGCATCTGGGCATCCCAGTCATCGCTGGACAGCGGCCAGCCGTGGTGAAAATAGATAACCTTGCCGTTTTTGGGGCCCCAATCCTTGTAGAAAATCTCGACGCCATCGCTGGTCGTTACGTAACCCATGTCGTTTCTCCCATTTACACTTTGGTTAAAAAAGAAGGTTTATACTGCGCGCGGCGCCGGGATCTCTGGCTCCCTCATCCCGGTTGGCCGACGATCTTGCGTTGATCGTTTAACGAGTATAGGTTTAACGTTCACTTTAAGGTCAAACACGATTCGGCAAACCGCATTCCCGCTTTCACTCGGCATCAGGAGAATTCAAGTGCAGGGAGATGACATCCTCATGACGATGGAGCAACGGCTTGCCGCCCAACGTCATGCCTTCCTGCGCGACGGCGCACCGACGATCGCTCAGCGCAAGGCCGCCCTGCGCCGCCTGCGGAGCGCCATTTTGGCCCAGCGCGACGCGCTGACGGCGGCCGTCAGCGCAGACTTCGGCCACCGCTCGCCTTACGAAACCGACATCCTGGAGATCCTGGTCACCGTGCAGGCGATCGATTACCTGCTGCGCAATCTGAAGCGCTTCATGCAGCCGGAACGCCGCCACGTCGCCCTGCCGTATCAGCCCGGGCGCGCCTACGTGCAGTATCAACCCAAGGGCGTGATTGGCGTCATGGCGCCGTGGAACTACCCGTTTTCGTTGACCTTCATCCCGCTGGCCACCGCCCTGGCCGCCGGCAACCGCGTGATGCTGAAACCTTCGGAGCTCACGCCGCACACCAGCCAGCTTATCGAAACGATGCTGGCGGCGCTGTTTCCCGCCGATGAGGTCGCCGTGGTGACCGGCGGGCCGGACGTCGGGGCCGGGTTCAGCGAGCTGGCATTCGATCACCTGGTGTTCACCGGCAGCACGGCGATCGGCCGTCAGGTCATGCAGGCGGCCGGTAAAAATCTGGTGCCCTTGACGCTCGAGCTGGGCGGCAAAAGCCCCGCCGTGGTGGCGCCCGGCGCGGTTAACGCCAGAACCGTCAAGAGCGTGGCGTTCGGCAAGCTGTCGAACGCGGGCCAAACCTGCATCGCACCCGATTACCTGTTGATCCATCAGGACGATGTGGAAAACTTCATCGCGCTCTACGACGCGGCGGTCAAAGCGTTTTACCCCGACGGGCCGACGAGCCATGACTACGGCGCCATCATCAACGACAGGCACTACCACCGTTTGCAGGATCTGCTCACCGACGCCCAGGCGCGGGGCGCGCGGATCGTTCCGGTGGGCCACCGCCCGGACTCGGCGGTGGAACGGCCGAAAACCCTCGCCCCCACGCTGATCGTCGGCGCCCCCGACGACAGCCGGATCATGCAAGAGGAGATCTTCGGGCCGCTGCTGCCGGTGCGCACCTACGCCGACTTTGATGAAGCGATCGACGTTATCAACGCCGGGCCGCGCCCGCTGGCGCTGTACTACTTTGGCCCAGGCGGCATGCTGCAGGACAGGCTGCTGGCGCGCACCACCTCCGGCAACGTTAGCGTCAACGCCACCCTGCTGCACTTTGCCCAGGACGATCTGCCGTTCGGTGGCATCGGCCCCAGCGGCATGGGGGCCTGTCACGGCATCGAAGGATTCCGGGCGCTGAGCCATGCCAAGGGCGTCTTCATCCAAAGCCGCTGGCGCTTCACCGATCTGCTGCGCGCGCCGTTCGGCAGGCTGGCGGACGCGGTACTCAAGGTGATGCTGCGGCGCCGATAGAGCGCCGCGCTGGCTATCAATAACACAGCCATGAATCGCCGCAAGCTATCACAGTATTCAATCATTCCTATTTTATCTCTCCGCCGCCGCTGACTAAGCTTAGCCATGAGTCGCCCTTTGCCCGTTAGCGGCCGGGGCGATGTGATTCCATTGAGTTCAGTTATTTAGCGCAACACCCGACGCAAGCCTTACCCGCATGCCTTGTTAACCGCTCCACGCCCGGCGGCTGGAGCACCCTTACGGAAGCAGAGAGCGCATTATGACAACTGAAAGCAAATGCCCGTTTTCGGGCGGCAAGCAGCCCGCACCGCAGAACGGCCCCACCAATCAGGATTGGTGGCCTAATCAGCTCAGCCTGAAACCGCTGCATCAGCACTCCCCCCTGTCCGATCCGATGGATAAAGACTTCAACTACGCCGATGCCTTCAACAGTCTCGATCTGGCGGCGGTCAAACAGGATCTGCACGCCCTGATGACCGACTCGCAGGAATGGTGGCCGGCGGACTTCGGCCACTACGGCGGCCTGTTCATCCGCATGGCCTGGCACAGCGCCGGCACCTACCGCATCGGCGACGGCCGCGGCGGCGCGGGCGAAGGCCAGCAGCGCTTCGCCCCGCTCAACAGCTGGCCGGACAACGTCAGCCTCGACAAGGCGCGCCGCCTGCTGTGGCCGATCAAACAGAAATACGGCCGCAACATCTCCTGGGCCGACCTGATTATCCTGACCGGCAACGTGGCGCTGGAATCGATGGGCTTCAAAACCTTCGGCTATGCCGGCGGCCGCGCCGACACCTGGGAGCCGGACGACGTCTACTGGGGCTCGGAGAAGATCTGGCTGGAGCTGAGCGGCGGGCCAAACAGCCGCTACTCGGGCGACCGCGACCTGGAGAACCCGCTGGCGGCGGTGCAGATGGGCCTGATCTACGTCAACCCGGAAGGCCCGGACGGCAACCCCGATCCGGTGGCCGCCGCGCGCGACATCCGTGAAACCTTCGCCCGCATGGCGATGAACGACGAAGAAACCGTGGCGCTGATCGCCGGCGGCCACACCTTCGGCAAGACCCACGGCGCCGGTCCGGCGTCTAACGTCGGCGCCGATCCGGAAGCGGCCGGGCTGGAGTCGCAGGGCCTCGGCTGGCACAGCACCTTCGGTACCGGCGTCGGCAAAGACGCCATCACCAGCGGCCTGGAAGTCACCTGGACCACCACCCCAACCCAGTGGAACCACGATTTCTTCCGCCACCTGTTCGAATACGAATGGGAACTGAGCCAAAGCCCGGCCGGCGCGCACCAGTGGGTGGCGAAAGACATCGGTGAAACCATTCCCGACGCCTTCGATCCGAACAAGAAACGCCGCCCGACCATGCTGACCACCGACCTGTCGCTGCGCTTCGATCCGGCCTACGAGAAGATTTCGCGCCGCTTCTATGAGCATCCGGAAGAGTTGGCCGACGCCTTCGCCCGCGCCTGGTTCAAGCTGACCCACCGCGATATGGGGCCGCGCCCTCGCTACCTCGGCCCGGAAGTGCCGCAGGAAGAGCTGATTTGGCAGGATCCGATCCCGGCGGTCGATCATCCGCTGATCGACGAGCAGGACATCGCCGCGCTGAAAAACGCCGTGCTGGCTTCCGGCCTGCCGGTATCGGCACTGGTCTCCACCGCCTGGGCTTCCGCTTCGAGCTTCCGCGGTTCCGACAAACGCGGCGGCGCCAACGGTGCGCGCATTCGCCTGGCACCGCAAAAAGACTGGGCGGTCAACCAACCTGCGCAGCTCGCCGCAACGCTGGCCAAGCTGGAGAGCATCCAACGCGCCTTCAATGATGCGCAGGCCGGCGGCAAGCGCGTCTCGCTGGCGGATCTGATCGTACTGGCCGGCGCCGCAGGCGTGGAACAGGCGGCGAAGAACGCCGGTTTCACCCTGACGGTGCCGTTCGCGCCGGGCCGCATGGACGCTTCGCAGGAGCAGACCGACGTGGACTCTTTCGAAGCGATGGAGCCGCTCGCCGACGGATTCCGCAACTTCCTGAAGGGCAAATACCGCGTGCCGGCCGAAACGCTGCTGGTCGACAAGGCGCAGCTGCTGACCCTGACCGCACCGGAAATGACGGTGCTGGTCGGCGGGCTGCGGGTGCTCGGTGCCAACGTCGGCGGCACGCCGCACGGCGTATTCACCCAGCGGCCGCAGGCGCTGACCAACGACTTTTTCGTCAACCTGCTCGACATGGGCACCACCTGGCACCCGGTGGGTGAGGACGGCCTGTTCGAAGGGCGCGATCGCCGCAGCGGCGCGGTCAAATGGACCGGCACCCGCGTCGATCTGGTGTTCGGTTCACACGCGCAGCTGCGCGCGCTGGCCGAAGTCTACGGCAGCGCCGACGCGCAGGAGAAGTTCGCCCACGACTTCGTCGCCGCCTGGAACAAAGTGATGAACCTCGATCGTTTCGATTTGGCGTAACTAAGCGACAGCACAAAGCCCGCCACGGTATGTCGGCGGGCTTTTTAATCATTGATGCATATCTTTATCGCAATCTCGTGCTAACGTTGGCTAACCGCAGCCAAGGAGATGGCATGATACAGACATCGGACAACGCTCACCCGCTCTTCAGCAGTTACAAAAAGACCTTCACCTACTCAGGCCGCGAAAGCCGTGGGCCTTACTCAATGCTGCTTTTGTGCCAGCACGTTTGGTTTCTGTTTTATCTCGCCGTTATCGCCAGCAAGGTGAATGAAATTTCCATTTTCGCGCTTGCGGCGTTTTTACTCCCCATGCTAGCAGCCAATGTGCGCCGTTTGCATGATGCGGGTTACTCCGGTGGTTGGTGCCTGACATGGTTCTGCTTCACACCCTATGTAATGCTGTTCTTCGCGCTGTTCCTTCCCGCTAAGAACATCAATAACCCTTACGAGGATCGCCCAAACCTGGCGTAAGCCCCCTCAACGGCCTGCTTCGGCGAGCCATGGCTGGCGCCGCGATATTCTCTTTACCCGCTTATTCGTATTTACTCAACAAGTCATATAAAAATTTGATGGGCGGCAATTATTTTAATGCTGTATTTATATTTAGACGGCAATGAAGACCGTAAACTCAGCTGGCTAATGCGATATATCCCATCCAGGAGAACACCGTTATGGATTATCCTCGATTCGCCTCAGCGCGCGGCGAGGCGGGCCTTATGACCCTCGCCGTTCCTTAGCGACAGCGGGCTTAGCCGGCAAAGGCACCCCACCGTTTTTATGCTAATAAAAAGAGAGGTTCTGCACCTGCGTGATATTCGCTTAGGCGCTAGAACGTCGCCCTTATTTAATGTTTCACGACGCGCATTGCGTTTTTAGTTTTTATTTTTCAGCCGACGGGAAAGCTCATAGGAAATCACGCTTCACTCAGGAAAATAACCGCTACCTGGAGGTCATCATGCAACATATTATCGGTATTTCTTCTCGTCGGCTGAGGATATCAGCCCTTGCGCTGCTGCTCCCTGCCGTATCATGGGCGGCCGATACGGCGTCTCTTGCCGTGGGGCCGCAATATGACACCACCCATGTCTACGTCGAACGCGGCAAAATGGATGCCTTTGTCGACAGCATCCTGAAAACCTTCGGCGGCACCCGCACCGAACGCGTGCTGGTCAACGTCACGCCCACGCCCAGCGAAACCTACTCCCAGCTGATACTGACGCCGGCCGGCAGCTTCTCGGTGTTCGATTTCAAAACGCCGATCCCGCACCCGTTCGGCGCCGAGCGCAACGGTTTTCTGGTCAGGGATATGGACGCCGCCATCCGCCAGGCCAGGGCCGCCGGTGCCGATGTGCAGGTTGCGCCTTTCGACGATCCGATTGGCCGCGACGCGGTGATCCAGTGGCCCGGCGGCGTCAACATGCAGCTCTATTGGCACACCAAGGCGCCCAACTACAAGCCGCTGCTGAGCGTGCCGGAAAACCGCCTGTATCTCTCCGCCTACCGCGTCGACGATTTCATGAAAAGCTACCAGGCGTTCTCGCACGCCATGGTGGTGAGCGACGAACAGGTCAGCGATGCGGCGATCGGCCGTAACGGCAACGGCAAGATCCGCCAGATCGAACTGGACTCGCGCTTCGGCAAAACGCGCATTTTCGTCACCGACGGGCATCTGCCTTATCCGTTCGGCCATGAGCGCACCGGCTATGGCGTCGACGATCTGCCGGCCACGCTGGCCAAAGCGACGGCCAGCGGCGCGCAGGTGCTGTGGCGCTCGACGGCTGCGGAGCGCCGCACCTCGGCGCTGGTGAGCTTCCCCGGCGGCTATATCGCCGAAATTCACCAGACGGCTAAATAAACCCAAGGCGCGCTGTGGCGCGCTTTTTTCTTCGGATATCCATGATGAAACGCACGCTACCCGCACTGTTGTTGTTTTCCACGCTCCCCGCGCTGGCGGCGGAGCCCGCCGCTTCCCCCTGGAAAAACATCCCGTTGGGCGATGCGGCCACGTTGTCTTTCGACGGTTCGCTGCGCGAGCGCTATGAATGGACGGATCAACGCGATCTGAACGGCGGACGCGACGACACCTTCATGCAGCGCTTGCTGGTTGGCGCGCGCCTCGACTACGGCGACTATGTCGGCGCCTATGTGCAGGTGGGATCGTCGCTGGCCACGCCGCGCGATCGCGGGCGCAAGCCGACCGACGAGGATCATGCCTATCTCGGCCAGGGCTATGTGGACTTAAAACTGCCCACCGCCTACGGCCTCGGCACCCTGCGGGCCGGCCGCCAGGAGATTGCGCTGGGTTCGCTGCACCTGATGGGCACCCGCGACGGCCCCAACGTGCGTCGTTCTTTCGACGCCATCCGCGCCAGCTGGGCCAAGGATAAGAACCGCCTCGACGCCTTTATCGGCCACCCCGTCACCCTCAAAACCGGCAGTTTCGACGACGATACCGACAACAGCCAAAAGGTGTGGGGGCTGTACGGCACCACGCCGCTGGCAGCGCTGGCGTCCTCGCTCGATCTCTACACCTTTGGCTTTGAGGATAACGACGCCCACTACGCGCAGCTCAGCGGGCAAGAGCGGCGCTATACCGTCGGCGCGCGCATTTTCGGCGCAGCGCAGGGGTTCGACTGGGATAATGAAGCCGCCTGGCAGTTCGGCAGCGCAGAACAGCGCAACATCCGCGCCTGGTCGGCGTCGGCGCACGCCGGGTATAGGATGAGCGACTGGCGCTGGCAGCCGCGCTTTGGCGGCAAGATTGGCATCGCCAGCGGCGATAAAAACGGTCACGATGGGCAGCTCAATACCTTTAACGCCATGTACCCCAAGCTGCCCTACCTGACCGAAAACGGGCTGGTGGCGCCGGCTAACCTGATCGCCATTCATCCTTCGGTCACGATTACGCCGTGGCAAACCCTGTCCATCGATTTCAGCTGGGACGCGTTGTGGCGGCAACGCCGCGAGGATGCCTTCTACCTCGGGCCGATGCGCCCGGTGAAGGGCAGCGCGCAAGGCTCGCGCTTTATCGGCAATCAGTATCAGGTCGAAACCATCTGGACGCCACGCAGCGATCTTCAGTTCAAGGTGGCCTATGTCTACTTCGACGTCGGCCACAGCCTGCAGCAGCATGCCGGGCTGAAAAACATGAACTTCATCCTGGCGCAGGGCACCTACAGCTTTTAATTATCAGGCACGTTAATCGGTGTACGCGAACGCCCTTAATAATCCCTTACTCAATTAATGACGTTCGCCGGCGTGTAGCCGCCTATATGCATTGCGGCAATGGTGGCTACTCGCCGCCATTTACAGATGAAAATTAATGAAAAGCAAAAAGATAAATCAGTTACGTAAACTCCACGAGCCTATTACAGAGTAATATTAAATAAAGATTTAATTCCACCTGGTTATTTAAGTACGCCTTTTACACATATCTTATGTAAAAGATTCATATAAGAATAACTCATTAATAAAATAATTATGCCTATACTGCTTTCAGCCAACCATTGCGCGCCATTAATTCCTCACCGTGATTAATGATAAGGACATATCCCGCTTGAGTGCGATATTCAAGCCAGACCAAGGAGGCAAGCCAATGATAACCCAATAACCCCACCCTATTTTCAAACCTGTGTACGAGCATATAGAGCGTTAGGTGCAATATTGTCAACGTCCAAAGGAGTTTGATATGTCATTAGCTACCGATAAAATCTCAGATTATTTAACCGATTATGAAAGAGGCGATCGCGAGGGAAGCAGCAAGCCTTCATACGCCACGGAAGAGGTTTCAGATCTGTTGCTGAGGAGCCATTATTCCGCCAATGGCAAAGGCGTGACTGACCATGCGGCAACAATAACCTACTCTTTCCCCGTGTATACCGACAGCGATAAGCCAGGATCCGCACAGCTTACCGCCGCCCAACAGGCCCAAACCAAGCTTTCATTGCAGTCCTGGTCAGACGTGGCCAATATCACCTTCACCGAGGTCAAAGGCACCGATGCCAAAAGTGCTGATATAAAGTTTGGTTTTTATAAGGCGGCCAGCGGAGGCAATTACACCTCCTATGAAAGTACGCAAAACGACCTGAAAAGCACCATCTGGATCAGCGGCAACAAAGGCTACGACGCTTCGAATCCGCAGACCAATAACTATGCCAGGGATACGCTGACCCATGAAATAGGGCACGCGCTCGGGCTCTCCCATCCCGGAAACTATGATGCCTCCAACGCGACCTACCCCACCTACACCAACTCGGCGAAATATTATGAGGACGACCATCAATATTCTTTGATGAGCTATTTTAGTGAACAAAACACCGGCGCCGACTATAAAGGCGTATGGCCCTCGGGGCCGCAGCTGGATGATATTACCGCCATTCAGAAGCTGTACGGCGCGAACACCACCACGCGCACCGGTGATACCACTTATGGTTTCAACTCGAATACGGATCGAGACTTTTTGAGCGTTAAGGCGTCCACGAACAAAATCGTGGCGGCTATCTGGGATGCCGGCGGCAACGACACGCTGGATTTTTCAGGCTACAGCCAGGATCAGCGCATCAACATTAACGAAGGCGCATTCTCAGATGTGGGCGGATTGAAGGCGAATATCGCCATCGCCTATGGCGCGCAGATTGAAAATATCATCGGCGGCAGCGGCGCCGATATCTTAGTGGGCAACGCACTGAACAATACGTTAAAAGGCGGTGCAGGCAACGACATCATTTACGGTGCCGACGGCGCCGATCAGCTCTGGGGCAATGCAGGCGCCGACACCTTCGTCTTCAGCGCAGCCGACGACAGCCAGGCCGCCGCGCCGGACTGGATCCGTGATTTCCAAACGGCGGTGGATAAAATCGATCTGTCGTGGCTCAACCAGACGGTTAAGGCCGAGGGGGGCGAGTTGCACTTCGTCGATAATTTAAGCGGCTCGCTGTATGAAGCGGCGCTGAATTATGACTCGCAGCAGAATGTCACCGATCTGGCGATCAATCTCTCCGGTCATAACCAGCCTGATTTCTTGGTTAAAATCGTTGGGCAGGTCGACGCTTCCGCCGATATTCTCGTCTAGCCAAGAAACCCGCAGTCCGGCGCGAACGCCGGACTGTTTATCTCTTTTCAGGCATTACCCTGGCGATTTTTTGCGCGATTTCCACACTGTCAGAGCAATAAATCGCGCAGACGATGTCACACCGCCTCCAGTTCCGCCGCCAGGGTGGCGACCAGCTCCGCCGCCGGCATCGGCCGCGCCAGGCCCACGCCCTGCCCAGCCCACAGCGACATAAACTCTCCACGACCGGCCTTGGCCGCCGCCTGGCGGATATCGCCGGTGAGCGCGTTCTGCACCGGATAAGGCAGGATCTGCGCCTCTTCCGCGCGCATCTGCCGCATGAAATCATTGACGATGCCGCGCGCCGGGCGGCCGCTGAAGGCGCGCGTCAGGCGCGTGCTGTCATCGCCGGCGTTGCGCAGCGCCGCCCGCCAGGCTTCGGCGATGCCCGACTCCGGGCTGCACAGGAACGCGGTGCCCAGCTGCGCCGCCTGCGCGCCCAGCAAGCGCGCAGCCGCGATGCCGCGCCCGTTCATGATGCCGCCCGCGGCGATCACCGGGATCTTCACCGCCGCCACCACCTGCGGCAGCAGGGCCATCAGGCCAACGCAGGACTGTTCGATATCGCCGAGGAAGGTCGGGCGGTGCCCGCCCGCCTCCGAGCCCGAGACGCAAACGAAGTCGGCGCCCGCCTCTTCCCAGGCGCGGGCTTCCGCCACCGTGGTGGCGGTGCCGATCACCCGCGAGCCGGCCTTCTTGAACTGCGTGACCGTGGCGCGCGGCAGCACGCCGAAGGTGAAGCTGGCCACCGGCGGCGCCGCCTCCAGCAAGGCCGAGATCTGGTCACGGTTGTTTTCGGCGAATTGGGTGGGGATCGGCGGCTCGCTCAGCCCCAGCGCTTCGCGGAACGGCCGCAGCAGGTGCTGGGCACGCTTGAGCTCGGCGAGATCCGGGTGCTGCTCATCGAGCAGAAACAGATTGATGTTGAACGGCGCGGCGGTCTGCGCGCGGATCTGCTGCACCCGTTCGAGGATCACCGCCGGGGAAAACAGCGCCGCCGCGCACGAGCCCAGCGCACCGGCGTTGCTCACCGCCACCGCCAACGCCGGCGGCGACGCGCCGTTCATCGGCCCCTGAACGATCGGATAGCGCAGCCCAAGCTCGCGGGCAAAAGCAGAAGGTGCCGTCATCAATGTGTCTCCCTGTGCTGACTACATTCGTCTTACGGCGGCCGCGCCGCCGAACCGACCAAAAGCATAGCACCTTCTCACCGCCTGGCCGTGCAGTTAATGCTTCACCTGATGCCGGTCGAGCGACAGGAAGTGATGCACCACCGGTTTCTCCGGCCCGATGTGGAAGCGCAGCGCCTCCTGCTGCAGATCGGCGTCGGCGTGCGACACCCGCTGGTGCTGCCGCAGGTGCTCCGCCCAGGACTCCACCAGGAACCACTCCATGATGCATTCCGGATCGCCGGTGTGCTCGGTAATGCCCCAGGCGTAAGCGCCGTCGCGGCGACGCGCCCGCTCCAGCATCAGCAGCGTGCGCAAGAACTGCGGCCGATCCTGTTCGCGGATGCGGTACTCCACCTGAATCATCACCGGGCCACGATCGTTCTCAACCGGCGTGTTGACCAACGGCTCCGGCCAATGGTTCGACGGCTGCAGATCGGCTTCGCCGGTCGGCAGACGCAGGCGGTGGAACAGCAGCCCCGCCGCCAACAGGCCGACGCCGCCGACCAGCAGCGTGGCGGCCACGCCCAGCTCCTGCGCCACCAGCCCCCACAGCAGGCTGCCTGCCGCCATCGCGCCGTTGAACACCATCAGGTAGATGGCCAGGCCGCGGCCGCGCACCCAGTTGGGCAGAACGCCCTGCGCCGCGCCGTTGAGCGTGGTCAGCGCAATAATCCAGCCGGCGCCCAGCACCAACAGCAGCACCACCGCCAGCCACTGCGGCGGCGCCAGCGACAGGGCCGCCATCACCACGGCGGTCAGCACCGCCGCCAGCAACACCAGCCCGTCGGCATTCAGCCGCTGGCGCAGGCGCGGCAGCGCGATCGCCCCGAGGATCGCCCCGGCGCCTACCGCCCCCAGCAGAACGCCGTAAAAACCGGCGCTGCCGCCCAGCATGCGGCGCGCCACCAGCGGCAGCAGCGCCCAGACCGAGCTGGAGAAGGCGAAGAACACCGCCGCCCGCAGCAGCACCACGTGCAGCTCGCGGCTGGAACGGGCATAGCGCAGGCCGGCGCGGAAGGCGCCGAAGAAGTGTTCCGACAGGCCGCTGTCCTCGGCCTTCGGCCGCTTCCACCACAGCAGCGCCGCGATCACCAGCACATAGCTCATCACGTCCGCACCATAGGCCGCGCCGGCGCCGAAGCTGGCCAGCAGCAGGCCGCCGGCCGCCGGGCCGATGGAGCGGGCGATGTTGATGCCCAGCGAGTTCAGCGCCACGGCGTTTTTCAGCTCGGCGCGCGGCACCAGCTCCGGCACGATCGCCTGCCAGGTCGGCCCCATCAGCGCCGCGCCGATACCGCCGACGAAGGTCAGCGCCAGCAGGTATTCCACCGTCAGCGCACCGGTCTGCGACAGCAGCAACAGGCTGCCGCTGACGCAGGCCAGCAGAATTTGCACGAAGATCAGAAAGCGCCGTCGATCGAGGATGTCCGACAGTACCCCGGCCGGGATCGCCAGCAGGAACACCGGCAGCGTGGCGGCGGTCTGCATCAGCGCCACCGCCGAGGGGTTGCTCGACAGATCGGTGATCAGCCACGAGCTGGCGACGTCGCGCATAAAGCTGCCGACGTTGCCGAGCACCGTGGCGCCCCACAGCACCGCAAATAAGGGGATTTTCAGCGGCGCGAAGCCGCCCGCCGCCGCCTTGTTGTCCGTCTGTTCAGCCATCCGTTCGCTCCTTCAAATCGTTAAATGCCACCAGCAACAGCGCGCCGGCCAGCCCGAGGTGTTCAAAAAATCCGTTCATCATCTGGCCGCGCTCCGCCCCGTCGAACTGCCAGAACGGATTGGCCATCAGCGTCGCCATCAGGGTAAAACCGGCCAGCGCCAACGCGCCGAGCCAGCGGTAAAAGCCGCTCAGGATCAGCGCCGATGCCGCCAGTTCCAGCAGCGTCACCAGCACGGCGAACAGCGCCGCCGGCTGCAGGCCGAAGTGGGTCATCTCGGCAACCGCGCCTTCGACGTTCAGCGCCTTAACCAACCCGCCCTGGATGTAGGCGGCGCAAATGGCGAGCAGCAGCAGCCAGCGCACCGCGGGCGCATGCAGCCGCTGCGCGCAGCGCGCGGCGATAGCAGTCAGGTTCATCGCGCCCCCTTAGAACGGCGAATTCTGGATAAAGGCCAGCAGATCGGCGTTGAAGCGATCGGGATCGACCTGCGCCAAGCCGTGAGCGCCGCCGGCGTAAATGTTCAGCTCCGCCTGTTGCATAAGCTTAGCGGCTTTCAGCGCCGAGGCGCCGATCGGCACGATCCGATCGGCGTCGCCATGCACCAGCAGCGTCGGCCTGTCGATCGCCAGCAGATCGGCGGTGAAGTCCACTTCGGAGAACGCGCTCACGCCGTCGTACTGCCCTTTCATGCCGCCCTGCATGGCCATCAGCCAGAAGTGGTCGATCAGCCCCGCATTGCTCTCCACCTCGTCGCAGTGGAGACCGTAGAACGGCACCGCCAGATCTTTGAAGAACTGCGAGCGGTTGCCCGCCACGCCGCTGCGAATGCCGTCGAAGGCCGCCATCGGTGCGCCTTCCGGGTTGACCGGCGTTTGCAGCATCAGCGGCGGCACGGCGCCCACCAGCACCACCTTCGCCACCCGATCGCTGCCGTGGCGGCCGATGTAGCGCGCCACTTCGCCGCCGCCGATGGCGTGGCCGACCAGGATCAGATCGCGCAGATCCAGCGTTTCGATCAGCAGGGCCAGATCGTCGGCGTATTGGTTGATGTCGTTGCCGTGCCAGGTCTGATCCGAACGGCCGTGGCCGCGGCGATCGTGGGCGATCACGCGGAATCCGCTCTGGCCAAAAAACAGCAGCTGGTTATCCCAGGCATCGGCGGACAGCGGCCAACCGTGGGAGAACAGGATCGGCTGGCCGCGGCCCCAATCCTTATAGAAAATGCGCGCGCCATCGGGCGCGGTGAGGATGCTCATGACGTGTTCCCCGCTCGGTATTGAATTGGATTTTGTACCGGGTAACAGTACGGCAGGCGCAAAGGCAGTGATAACGGAATAATTTTCGCATGATCGCGAGTTTTTTTGCTGAAGAGGCCGGCGTCACCGCCGGCGCAAAACGTCAGATGTTTTCCAGATCGATACCGCGCGTTTTCGGGCCGAACAGCCCGATCACCAGCATCACGATCAGCATGCTGGCGACGATAAACGCGATCACCCCCAGCGAGCCGCCGTACTGCAGGATAATGCCGATGATAATGCTGCTGAACACCGTCGACAGGCGGCTGAAGGAGTAGCAAAAACCGACGGCGCGGGCGCGAATATGGGTCGGGAAGATCTCGGATTGATACGAGTGGTAGCTGTAGGTCAGCCAGGCGTTGGACCAGGTGATGAAGAAGCCGCACAGGATCAGCCACAGCGGGTTGTTCTGCAGCGCGAACAGCGAGCCGAAGACTACCGTCACCAGGCAAGACAACACGATCTGCCACTTATTCTCCATCTTGTCGGCGTAGAAGCTGCACAGCAGCGAGCCCAGCGGGTAGGCCAGCGTGATGAAGAAAGCGTACAGCAGGCTGTGGGTGACCGATGCGCCCTTGCCCGACAGCAGCGCCGGCAGCCAGTTGCCGAAGCCGAAGAAGCCGATGGCCTGAAAGAAGTTCATCACCACCAGCATCAGCGTGCGATCGCGATACTGCGGCGCCCAAATGTCGCGAAAGCGGCCGCGCAGCGGCGCCGGCGCCCCCTCGGCATTGTCAACCGGGCGCGACGGGAAGTCCGCGGCCGCCACGCCGCAGCGCCGTTCCATATCCCGCATCACCTGCCGGGCCTGCGCATAGCGCCGCTGCTGCACCAGCCAGCGCGGCGACTCCGGCAGCCCCTTGCGCACCAGCCAGATCACCAGCGAAGCCAGCGCGCCGGCGATCACCACGTAGCGCCAGCCGCTCAGGCCCCAAATCGTCTGCGGCACCAGCCACCAGGACATCAGCGCCACCGCCGGCACCGACAGGAACTGCACGAAGAACGCGAAGGCAAAAGCCCGGGTGCGCAGATGCGCGGGCACCCACTCCGTCAGATAAGTGTCGATGGTCACCAGCTCAATGCCGAGCCCGACGCCCACCAGAAAGCGCAGAAAGATCACCCACTCCGCCTGCTGTTGAAACGCCAGCAGCAGCGAGAAGGCGCCATACCAGATAAGGGCGAACATAAAGGTGGCGCGGCGGCCGAAGCGATCGGCGTACGGGCTCAGCAGGCTGGCGCCGACGAACAGGCCAAGAAAGGTGGCGGAGGCGAAGGCCGCCTGGTCCGACACGCCGAAGACGCCCTGCGCGCCGGTGTGGAAAATGCCGTCGGCGATAAGGCCGGTGCTGATATAGCCGGTCTGGAACAGATCGTAGAGTTCGAAAAAGCCGCCCAGCGACAGCAGAATGATAAAGCGCCACAGGCCGGCCGACGCGGGCAAGGCGTCGATTCTGGCCGCCAGATCCCGCGCATGGATCGGCGACGCCGCTACAGAGTCACTCACCGTTAACCTCGCATTAACATTTTTGATGACTTTCTATGCTAGCGAAGCGGCGTCGGAGTTAAATTTTTAATTAGCAGACTATGAAAAAAAGTTAAGCATAAAACGCTGCAGCAGCCTGTTTTATAGCAGGAAAATGCAACGTGGGATGCCGCAGCGGCATCCCGAATCGGTGGCTTAACGGCTGGGGTGCTGCTGCAGCCGTTCGCTGCGGTAGAAGCTCAGCAGGCACCAGCCTAGGGCGATCAGCGCCAACGGCGCGGCGACGAAGCCGATGTTGCCCATGCCCAAATGCAGGCTTACCTGGTTGCCCAGCAGCGCGCCGCTGCCGATGCCGAAGTTGTACAGGCCGGAGAAGATCGCCATCGCCACGTCGGTGGCGTCCGGCGCCAGGCTCAGCACTTTGGCCTGCATCGACAGGCCGATGGCCATGATCGCCATGCCCCAGAAGATGCACAGCACCGTCAGGTGGCTTTCGCTGCCGGCGGCCGGCAACAACAGCAGCAGGCTCAAGGCCAGCAGCGCGATGGCGCCGATAAAGAAGCCGGAAGGAAAACGCTCGCTGTAGCGGCTGAACAGCAGGCTGCCGACGATGCCGGCGGCGCCGAACAGCAGCAGCATCAGCGTGGTGAAGTTCTCCGACAGCCCGGCCACGGTCTGGATAAACGGCTCGATGTAGCTGTAGGCGGTGAAGTGCGCCGTCACCACGATGACGGTCAGCATGTACAGTGCCAGCAGCGCCGGGCGTTTGAACAGCAGCGGCACGCTGGCCAGCGAACCGGAGTGCTCGCTTTTCAGCACCGGCAGCAGGCGCCACAGCAGCACCAGCGCCAGGGTGGCGCACACCGCGATGCCGATAAAGGTCATGCGCCAGCCGAGCAACTGCCCCACCACCCGCCCGAGCGGCAGCCCGAGCACCATCGCCAGCGCGGTGCCGCCCGCCAGCAGGCTCAGCGCCTGGGCTTTCTTGCCCGGCGGCGCCACGCGGATCGCCAGCGAAGCGGTGATCGACCAGAACACCGAGTGCGCCAGCGCCACGCCGGCGCGCGAGATGACCAGCGTGGTGAAGTTCCAGGCCACGGCGGTCAGCACGTGGCTGGCGATAAACAGCATGAACACGCCGATCAGCAGCTTGCGGCGCTCAATTTTGCTGGTCAGCAGCATGCACGCCAATGAGGCGGCGGCGACGATCCAGGCGTAGATGGTGATGATCAGGCCGACCTGTTCGGTTTGCATCGAGAAGCTGGCGGCGATGTCGCTCAGCAGACCGACCGGAATAAATTCGGTGGTGTTGAAGATAAAGGCCGAGACGGCGAGGATAACCACGCGCAACCAGGCGGTTGAGCGCGAAACGGCAGCGTGTTCCATGGTAAACAAAATCCGGACAGGTGCGTGCAAGTCGCGATATTTTAACCAACCGGCCCGCTAAATGCGATACGCGTCACACTTTAATTGTGTGGTTTTTTTCGCCGCATTTCGACACATTCGCAGACACACGGTTGCACAAATGCTGTGCTAATCTATTGAAGCGTACCAATTTTTCCTGCCGCTCTTCCCCTCCGGCCGCCGCAGACGACGCGCCGCGCCGAAGAACCGCGCGCAGTGTCCATTTGGCGTTTTCTGAGGCGAGGTCATTATGTCCGCGATTTATGATTGGTCCGTGCTCGCATTGCGCAATGTTTACGATCGCCGCATTCAGGGCAAGCCGGTGCTCGACAGCGCCGCGCTGTTCCCCGACGCCGAACGTTTCACCGCCCAGTGGCGGCAGATCCGTGAAGAGGCGCTGACCGTCGCCCACGATCTGCACAATATTCCCCGCTTTCACGAGATCATGATCCAGCAGGCGTCGATTTCCGCCAACGACGCGCGCGACTGGCGCATGTTCATCATGAAGGCCTACGGCCAACCGATCGCCCGCAACCTGGCGCGCTGCCCGACGCTGGCGGCGTTGATCGCTTCGTCCCCGGACGTGCTGTCCGCCTCGCTCTCCTTCCTGGCGCCCGGCAAGCAGGTGCCGCCCCACCGCGGGCCGTTTCGCGGCATTCTGCGCGGCTATCTGGTGCTGGACATGCCCAAACGCGCCGACGGGGTGCCGGCGGCGGTGCTGAAAGTGGACGGCCGCGAATACCGGCTGCACGAGGGGGAGTTCATGCTGTGGGACGACACCTTCGAACACGAAGTGTGGAACGACAGCCCGCAGGTGCGCACCGTGCTGCTGCTGGACATCCGCCGCCGCGACATGCCCGGCGGGCTGCGGCTGCTCTCCAGCGCCATCATCGCCCTGGTGCGGCTGAACGTGCGCTGGATGCAGCGCCAGTTCTGAGTCCGGCGCTCGGGCGACTAACCGTCCTGAGAGGTCGGGCATTGCTGCGCCAGCCACTGCTCGGCGGTAGTGGTGGCTATACCCTGGCGCGCATTGAAGGTTTTCGCCTTATCCCAGGCCACGCCGTCGGGCCGGGCGAAAGCCAGCCGGTATTTGGCGCCGACGTCGCGCGGATGGTTCAGCACCGCCTCCTGCAGCCGCTCTTTGTCCAACAGGACTCTGTTGACCTCAACGCCCCAGTGCGCCTGCATGACATCGGCAAGCTCGCGGTAGGTCAGCGTGTCCCCGGCGATATAGACCACCTGGTTGCGAAACGCGGGCCGATGGAAAAAAATCGCGGCCGTCAGCCGGCCAATGTCCTCGGGGGTGGTCAGCGTCACCGCGTAACGCCAGTCGCCCAACGCGCGCACCGTTTTGGTGGCCGCGTCCACCACGCCAAAACCCGGGTCAAACAGGTAGCTGGTGAAAATGCCCGTGGAAACAATCACCCACTCCGTCGCCTTCTGCGCACGCAGCAGGTGGCGCACTTCGAGCTGTTCATCCCACACCTGTTGCCCGCTGCCTGTGCCGACAACATCGTAGTCCACGCCGAACTGCCACGGGAAATAACGCGCCACGCCCGCCTGCAAAACGGCCTGGGTGATCTTTATCTGCGTGCCCGCCCCGCCGACAAAGCCGCTGCAGTTGATCACCGCGTCAAAGCCGCGCAGCAACGCGCTCAGCTCATCCACGCTGTTTTGCTGCAGGTCGCCTTCCACTGCGGCGATACCGAGCCGCGCCAGCGCATCCCGCCGCGCGCGATGCGGGCCGGTGACGGCGCGGGCGGCCTCAGGCCGGAGCAGTACGCTGATGTTTAAAGCGTGGTGTAACCGGGCCTGCCGGCTCATCGCGCGCAATACCGGCAGCCCCAGTTCACCGGCGCCGAGTATGAGCACGGTATTGATGGATGGATTTGTGGATTTCATTCTTGCCTCCTGTCTTGACACTACGCCATCCTGACAGCTGACAAAAACGGGTTCAATTAGGTACACGCGTGATACCGGAGAGGAATATGACGAACGATCGGGAAGCGCTGCTGCAATTTTCGCAGGCGTTCTGTGAAGAATTGAGCAACGACGATGAAGGGTTGAAGCGTGAGGTCCTCGCACATGCGGGCAACCGTTGGTCGCTGGGGGTATTGCATATCCTGGGCACCCACGGGCCGCTGCGCCACGGCGAGATAGGCCGCCAATTAGCGGGCGTGACGCAGAGAATGCTGACGCGGACGCTGCGCCATCTCGAGCGGGACGGGTTGATATCGCGCTGCGATTATCAGGAAAAGCTGCCCCGCGTGGTTTACACCATCACCGACGCGGGGAAAGAGATGCTGCTCAACATGCTGCCGCTCTGGTCGTGGATTATCGCCTCCGCCGACGCCTTCAGGGCAGCCCGCTCACGCTACGATGATCAAGAACGAAGCGCCGCCGAGGGATGAACGCAGGCCTCCCTGCCCAAAGGGCGGCGTTCAGCCGCCGCCCAGATAGGCCTTTCTCACCTCCGGATCGTTCAACAGCTCCTGGCCGCTGCCGGTGAGGCGGATCTGGCCGTTGACCATCACATAGCCGCGATCGGACAGCTTCAGCGCGTGGTTGGCGTTCTGCTCCACCAGAAACAGCGTCATGCCGCTGCGGGTCAACTCGCGCAGCACGCCGAAGATCTGCCGCACCACGATCGGCGCCAGCCCCAGGCTCGGCTCGTCCAACAGCAGCAGCTTCGGCCGGCTCATCAGCGCACGGGCGATCGCCAGCATCTGCTGCTCGCCGCCGGACAGGGTCATCGCCCGCTGGTTGCGCCGCTCCTTGAGGCGCGGAAACAGCTCGAACATGCGCTGCAGATCCTCCGCCAGATAGCGGTTGCCGACGGTGATGGTGCCCATCAGCAGGTTCTCCTCCACGCTCATGTCCGGAAAGATGCGCCGCCCTTCCGGCGCTTGCGCGATGCCGCCGGCCGCCACGTAGTGCGTGGAGCGGCGGCTGATGTCCTCGCCGCCAAACAGGATTTGCCCGCCGGCGATGCGCGGCTGGCCGAAGATCGACATCAACAGCGTGGATTTTCCCGCGCCGTTGGCGCCGATCAGCGCCACCGTCTCCCCGGCGTTGACCTGCAGCGACACCTTGCGCAGCGCCTGGATCGGCCCGTAAAACACGTCCACTTCGCGAAATTCCAGCATCGTTTCGCTCATCCCGCCAGCTCCTCTTCGTCCGCGCCCAGGTAGGCGGCGATCACCGCCTCGTTGTGCTGGATCTCCTGCGGCGTGCCGCGGGCGATCACGTCGCCGTGATCGAGCACGATCACCCGATCGGAGATCTCCATCACCATGCCCATGTCATGCTCGATCAGCAGCACCGTGATGCCGTGATGCTGGCGCAGGAAACGGATGATGCGGCTCAGCGTGGCCGTTTCCACCGGGTTCAGCCCGGCGGCCGGTTCGTCGAGACAGATCATCTCCGGCGCGGTGCACATGGCGCGCGCGATCTCCAGCCGCCGCTGCTGGCCATAGGACATCTCCCCCGCCAGCCGGTTGGCGCAGTCCACCAGATCCACCACCTCCAGCCAGTAGAAGGCGTGATCCAGCGCGGCGCTTTCCGCCCGGCGGTAGCCCGGCGTATTCAGCACCCCGGCGATCAGGTTGCGGTTGCTCTGCATGTGCTGCGCCACCAGCAGGTTCTCCACCACCGACATTTCGCGGAACAGGCGGATATTCTGGAAGGTGCGCGCCAGCCCGGCGCGATTGACCAAATGAGTGCCACCGAACATCTTGTAATAGAGGCGCGAGCCGAGCCGCTTCGGGCGTATCCAGTCGCCGGCGCGAAACTTCTGCCCCAGCACCTGGATCACGTCGGTCGGCCGCTTGTGGGTATTGAGCTGGATCGCGCCGCCGCTGGCGCGGTAAAAGCCGGTCAGGCAGTTGAATACCGTGGTCTTGCCGGCGCCGTTGGGGCCAATCAGGGCGGTGATGGAGCCGCGCTCCACCTCCAGATTGACGTCGTTCAGCGCCTTGATGCCGCCAAAGCGCATCATCAGGTGCTCCACCCGCAAAATGGCGTCGCTCATGGCGCCACCCCCTTGCGTTCGGCGAAGCTGGCGCGGCTGATGCGCACCAGCCCGCGCGGCCGCCAGATCATCATCGCCACCATCAGCACGCCGAACAGCAGCACCCGGTATTCGGCGAAGCTGCGCAGCAGCTCCGGCGCCACCGTCAGCACGAAGGCCGCCAGCACCACGCCGAGGGTGGAGCCCATGCCGCCCAGCACCACGATCGCCAGGATCAGCGCCGACTCGAAGAAGGTGAACGAGGTCGGGTTGACGAAGCCCTGATAGGTGGCAAAAAACACCCCCGCCAGCCCGGCGGTGGAGGCGCCCAGCATAAAGGCCGACAGCTTCACCAGCACGTGATTGAGCCCGAGAGAGCGGCAGGCGATCTCATCCTCGCGCAGCGCCTCCCAGGCGCGGCCGATCGGCATGCGCGTCAGCCGGTGCTTGATGTACAGCACCAGCAGCACCACCAAAAACAGCACCGCGTAGATGAAGATGAACTTGAGGTTGGGGTTGTAATCAATGCCGAGAAACTCGTGGATCGGCACCCCGCCGTCTTTGGCGCGCCGGCCGAACTCCAGGCCGAACACCGTCGGCGCCGGCACCGAGACGCCGTTCGGCCCGCCGGTGAGCGACATCCAGTTGTTCAGCACCAGCCGGATGATCTCCCCAAACCCCAGCGTGACGATCGCCAGGTAGTCGCCGTGCATGCGCAACACCGGGAAACCCAGCAGCGCGCCGGCCAGCGCCGCCATCAGCGCCCCCAGCGGCAGCATCGCCCAGAAGCCCAGCCCGAGGTACTGATAGCCCAGCGCCAGCCCGTAGGCGCCGATGGCGTAAAACGCCACGTACCCCAGATCGAGCAGCCCCGCCAACCCGACCACGATATTCAGCCCCAGGCCGAGCAGCACGTAGATCAGGCCGAGGATCGCCACCGTCAGCAGGTATTTGGTGGCGACGAACGGGAACAGCAGCGCGATCGCCGCCATCAGCGGCAGGAGCCAGCGCAGGTTGGATTTATAGCCCAGCGGCCGTACGTAGACGCCGTCGTTGCCGCCGTCGAAACGCGCCAGCACCCTGCGCCCCGGCGCGGTTTGCAGGAACAGGCTCAGCAGCAGCCGCCCGGCCATCACCGCGACGATAATCCACACCAGCCGGTGCGGTTCGAAGTTAAAGCTGTAGCCGTTCAGCACGATGCCGACGATCGGCCCGAACACGATCAGGGCGATCAGCCCGGCCAAGACGGCGTCCAGCAGGCTGCGTTTAGCGTCCAGCCCGCCGTGGATCACGGATTGCGACATGGCGTTCTCCTTAAACCTTGGCGATCAGCGGCCGGCCAAGCAGGCCCTGCGGACGGAAGATCAGGATCGCCACCAGCAACCCGAAGGAGAACACGTCCTTGTAATCCGAGTTCACCATGCCAGCGAACTGCGCCTCCGCCACCCCGAGCAGCAGCCCGCCCAGCATGGCGCCCGGCAGCGAGCCGATGCCGCCCAGCACCGCGGCGGTGAAGGCCTTGATGCCGATGATAAAGCCGACGTAAAAATCGAAGGTGCCGTAGTTCATGGTGATCAGCACCCCGGCCAGCCCGGCCATGGCGGCGCCGATCACAAACACCAGCGAGATCACCCGATCGGTATTGATGCCGAGAATCGAAGCCATTTTGCGATCCTGCTGGGTGGCGCGGCAGATGCGCCCCAGCCGGGTGCGCTGAATGATGTAGGTGAGGATCGCCATGCCGAGCAGCGACGCCACCAGAATAAACACTTTGGTGTAGGTGATTTGCACCACGCCGCCGTCGAACTCCAGGCGGAACACGCCGCTCAGCAGCGTCGGGATGCCCTGCTGGCGCGGCCCTTGGCTTATCTGCGCGTAGTTTTGCAGGATTAACGACATGCCGATGGCGGAGATCAGCGGCGCCAGGCGGGTGGAGTTGCGCAGCGGCTTGTAGGCGATGCGCTCGATCACCCAGCCGTACACCCCGGTGATGACGATGGTGAACACCAGCGTGCCGAGGATCAGCAGCGGGAACGAGTGCAGCCCGAAGAACGACAGCAGCGCCAAACCGATGGCGCACAGGTAGGCGGAGATCATGTACACCTCGCCGTGGGCGAAGTTGATCATGCCGATGATGCCGTAAACCATGGTGTAGCCGATGGCGATCAGGCCATACACCGCACCGAGGGTCAGGCCATTGATCAGCTGTTGCAGAAAGAATACATCCATAATGAGCAGTCTCGCCTGGTAAGGCCGCCAACGCAGTCCGACGCGGCCCAAAGGTCATCGCGGAACGGGCTCGCCAGAGCGGCGAGCCCGTCGGTCATAGGGTTACAACTTCAAGGTTCGGCCGTTTACAGCTGGTGATATTTGCCCTTGTCATCCCATTGGTAGACCACGTAGTCCGAAACCTTCAGGTCGCCCTTCTGGTCCCAGGCCTTCTTGCCCATCACGGTGTCCACATCGTGCGACTTCAGCCATTCGGCGGCCTTGGCGCTGTCTTTGCCGCCGGTGGCGTTGAAGGCGGCGGCGATCGCCTGGATCGAGGCGTAGGAGTAGAGGGTGTACCCTTCCGGCTCAAAGCCGCTGGCGCGGAACTTGGCGATCACCGCCTTGCCTTCCGGGATCTGACGCGGATCGTTGCCGAAGGTCATCAGCACGCCGTTGGTGTACTGCGGCCCGCCGGCGGCGGTCACCAGTTCTTCGGTCACCACGCAGTCGCCGGAGAAGAACTTGGCGGTCACGCCCTGCTCGCGCATCTGGCGCACCAGCGGCCCGGCTTCCGGATGGCAACCGCCGAAGTAGACCACGTCCGGCTTGACCGAGGCGATCTTGGTCACCAGCGCGTTGAAGTCTTTCTCGCCGCGCGACAGCCCCTCATACAGCACTTCCTTGACCCCGCGCTTGTTCATCGCCGCCTTCGCCGCGTCCGCCAGCCCCTGGCCATAGGTGTCTTTATCGTGGATCACCGCGATGCGCTTGGCCTTCAGGGTGTCCAGCATGTAGTTGGTGGCGATCACGCCCTGCTGATCGTCGCGCCCGCACATGCGGAACATGGTCTTCATGCCGCGCTCGGTGATCTGCGGGTTGGTAGAGCCGGGGGTGATGGCGATGATGCCGGCCTCGTCATACACCTCGGAGGCGGGCATGGTAGAAGAAGAGCAGAAGTGGCCGACCACCGCCGAGACCTTTTCCTGATCCACCAGCCGGTTGGCGACCGCGACCGCCTGTTTCGGTTCGCAGGCGTCATCCCCCTGCACCAGCTTGATTTTTTCCCCTTTGATGCCGCCGGCGGCGTTGATGTCCGCCGCCGCCTGCGAAGCCCCGCGCCAATACTGATCGCCATAGGTGGCGTTCGGCCCGGAGAACGGCCCGGCGACGCCGATGACGATATCGGCCTGCGCGGAAAACGCCGTACCTAAACAACCGATGAGCAAAGCAGCGAGCGGACTTTTTATCAATTTCGATGACATTGTTATCTTCCTCAGCACTGGTGTAGCGGAACGCCCTGGGGCGCGGAACTTTCACTTTATGTGTAGACGGGGAAAATAATTTTCTTGAGAGCGCAGTCGCATTCCCCAAAAATGGGTAAGCAAAAATCCAGCCATTGTGACGACGAATACATATTATTTGCTTATTCATCCTACATATCAGTTGCGGCGCGGCGTTTGACGGGGTTAACGGGGATAAGCCGTACGGCTAAGAGGGAAGGTGCGGGATAGCGAGAGTGACCCTGCACCATCGCCGTGCAACGGCTTGTGCAAACGACGTCAAAACGATTTGGGATGCAAAAATCAGCGCATAGCGATGAAAAATGCCGAAAAACAGCGCAAGGTGCTCATTCCCTCAGCAAACGCGCTTTTTTTGCAGTTTAGCGCTTTGACAAACCCCAGGCGCCCCGCTATTATTCGCCCCGTTCACACGATTCCTCTGTAGTTCAGTCGGTAGAACGGCGGACTGTTAATCCGTATGTCACTGGTTCGAGTCCAGTCAGAGGAGCCATATTTAGAAAAGCCCGCTCAGGGAAACCCGAGCGGGCTTTTTGCTTTCACGCTAAATGCATCGACAGGCAACGTTACTCTTTGGCTATCGGCGCAGCATTTTCATCAATTTTTACCTTACCCTGAATATCAGCAATCTTCCTCTCCAGATCCGCCACCTGCGCTTTGCTGTGCAGCAAGGTATAGGTCAGATCAAACTGCGCACTGGCGCCAGGCTGCAATTGCTTAACGCGTTTTTGTTCGCGCTCGATGGTGACCGGGTAGGCATAGCTGGTGCCCGGCTCAATCCCCGTGACATATCCCTGTTTTAACGTATCGGTATTCTTCCACAGCGTCAGGACGGGCAATTGGCGGGTATCGAACTGAATCGCCACCCCTTTGTCGCCCGCGTGATTGACCAGCGCCGCCAGTGTCTGATGATTCGGATCCGATAATGGCTTAATGTTAAAGACCATTTCATCGAACCCTTTGGTGGGGCCGGCATAGGTTCCCCAGGTCTTCAACCCGGCTTTGGCATAGTCGTTAAACGGGCTGATGCTGGCCATCGGCGCCAGGAAGCGGGCGCCATTTTCCAGAATCGGCGCGCCGAAATTGCTGTGGTAGATAATCTGGTAGTCGTGGGGATAATCCGCCCGGTTGGTTAACACATCATGCAGGCTGAAACTGTTGCTGCCGGGTACGTAGCGCAGTTCGGTCAGGGTTTGCAGATCGGCTTTTTTGAATGTGCTCTCTTTGATCAGGCCGCGAATACGAATTTCATACGGCGCCGTATCCGCTACCTCAACCTCAACCAGTGAGGCCGGCGTATTGCCCGCTTTGCCGTGCAAGGTGTAAATTTGCCCTTCTTCGGTCACCGGATGACCGGTCCACTCATAGCCGCAGCGCACCATCATCTCATTGAAACCTTCCAGCCAGCCGAGCCCATTGCGGCTTTCCAGGTTGATAAAGGCGGGGTTGACCACCTCTTTGACCGGAGAATCCCACCCCATTTTCGCGCCAAATCCTTCCGCCCGCAGGA
>NZ_JBJZOU010000017.1:0-1487 GCF_057808395.1 Serratia sp. TSO36
ATCTCATTGAAACCTTCCAGCCAGCCGAGCCCATTGCGGCTTTCCAGGTTGATAAAGGCGGGGTTGACCACCTCTTTGACCGGAGAATCCCACCCCATTTTCGCGCCAAATCCTTCCGCCCGCAGGAGGTTCATGCCGCGCGTGGGACTCAGCGTGATGGTCAGGCCATCCTCGCTGCGGATAATCACGACTTTGCTGCCTTCCTGCTTGCCGCCGTGCAACACTTTCTGCTCAATGCTGAACGTTTTATCCTTAACCTTCAGCGCCTCACTCGAAATCTTCCAGTTTCCTTTCTCCACGCCATCTTCAGCGCTGGTCAGCACCCAACTCTGCGCCGCCGCCTGCCCTGTAATCAGGGCCGAAAACACCGCCATAACCCACGTTTTCTTCATTTCCCTTCCCCTTTAGCTGAATCGATTTTTTACTCACGAGAGAAATCTACTGTTAAGCAGGTTAAAGAAATGTGATGAACTTCACCGGGTGAATATTTGAATAAATAGTGCGATAAAAATACGAATTTTTTCGCAGTTTTAATGAAAACACGTTGAGTTATTGCACGCTAAATGAGCGATTCATCAACATAAGTCGTATCGTTTCAGCTTTGAGCAAGGGAGGGTTTATCGCGAAGGTACGGCGGGTGGCTTGTTAACGCTATCTGGCTCAAACGGCAGCGCCCATACAGCCAGCACGCCTTGAGCCTCTTTGCTTTCACGGCTGCCTCCTGATATCGGAGGCGCCATATTGCGAACAGCCCGCTCAGGGAAACCCGAGCGGGCTTTTTGCTTTTTTGCCGCTAGCGCTTACAGCACAAATTCGTAGTGAGAGCCGTCCGGCAGTTCAACATCCAGGCGCAGCTTGCCGCCCGCAGCCTCAACGTAGCGTTTTAGCGAAGACAGTTTCAGATCGCGGCCCGGTTTTTCCATCACGGCAACGGTCGGCTGCCGGATCCCCAGCGCCTGCGCCATTTCAACCTGCGTTTTCTGCACCTTCTCGCGCAGCTCGGCAAGGTGGATGTTCAGCATGATGTCAGCCGCCAGCGCTTGCGCTTTGGCCACGACCTCGGGCTTTTCATCCGCAATAAGCTGTTCCAGCGTTCTGCCCATCGCGTCACTCCTTCTCGTTTAATGTGTTCAGCCAGTTCGTGAATTCCCGATCGGCAGCCTGGATCATCCGATCGTAAAAACGTTTTTCATTACCGGCTTTATTGCCCGCGCAAAGTACAATGCCGATACGGTACGGATCGAAGGCGAAGAATGCCCGCAACGGTTCGCCACGGCTCTGAATGCGCAGCTCTTTCATATTGCTATAACGCGAACCTTTAACCGTATCGGCATAAGGCCTGGGCAGCCCCGGCCCCTTTGCCCGCAGGATCATCAATGCGGCAAGCACGCCAGCCCGATCGGCATCGTGGAGTGAGCTAAACCAGTTATCAAACGCATCCGTTGTTTTAATTTCCCACACGGGACCTCCCTGCAAATATAGATCAA
>NZ_JBJZOU010000018.1:0-19678 GCF_057808395.1 Serratia sp. TSO36
GCCCGCAGGATCATCAATGCGGCAAGCACGCCAGCCCGATCGGCATCGTGGAGTGAGCTAAACCAGTTATCAAACGCATCCGTTGTTTTAATTTCCCACACGGGACCTCCCTGCAAATATAGATCAACAACTATATAGATGTAAAGCTATAGCAGAGAGGCGTCAGAATGGCATGCAAAAGCATTCGTGGTTACTGCAAGGCTGAACGTACATCCGGACATTTTGCAAACGCAGTGCGAGACATTCACCTTTTTACGAGCGGTAACGGACAATCGGTCAGAGGCACGGGGCGTTTCCCGCCGCCCCTTTATGAACCCTGTCACAAAATGCGCATAACGTTTTCAGCGCTCTGCGCCGCGGGCGGTGAGCGATAAGTTTGTTAACGCCACGTTACATCAGGTTAGGCAACATTGTTAACGGCGATTGATGCGCCACACGCATCGCGCCATGCGTTTATTGCGCTTATTTAGTTTATTTTCCTGAGCGAGTCTTCAGCAACAGGCGCGGCGTCAGGCGCCCATAACAAACTGGAGATAAAGATGCATTCCTCTACCTCACCCATGACCACCCGGGCCAGAGCCGGCGCGATCCTGCGCGTCACCTCCGGCAACTTTCTGGAACAGTTCGACTTCTTTCTGTTCGGCTTTTACGCCACCTACATCGCACACACCTTTTTCCCGGCCAGCAGCGAGTTCGCCTCGCTGATGATGACCTTCGCGGTATTCGGCGCCGGTTTTCTGATGCGCCCCATTGGCGCCATCGTGCTGGGCGCCTACATCGATAAAGTCGGCCGCCGCAAAGGGCTGATCGTCACCCTGTCGATCATGGCCGCGGGCACCTTCCTGATCGTGCTGATCCCCTCTTACCAGAGCATCGGGCTTTGGGCGCCGCTGCTAGTGCTGTGCGGGCGCCTGTTGCAAGGCTTCTCGGCGGGCGCGGAGCTGGGCGGCGTGTCCGTCTATCTGGCCGAAATCGCCACGCCGGGCCGTAAGGGCTTCTACACCAGTTGGCAGTCCGGCAGCCAGCAGGTGGCGATCATGGTGGCGGCGGCCATGGGCTTCGCGCTCAACGCGGCGCTGGAAGAAAGCGCCATTCGCGAATGGGGCTGGCGCCTGCCTTTCCTGTTCGGCTGCCTGATCGTTCCCTTCATCTTCCTCCTGCGCCGCAAGCTGGAAGAGACGCAGGAATTTACCGCCCGCCGCCACCACCTGGCGATGCGCGATGTGTTTAAAACCCTGCTGAAAAACTGGCCGGTGGTGATCGCCGGCATGCTGATGGTCGCCATGACCACCACCGCGTTTTACCTGATCACCGTCTATGCGCCAACCTTCGGCAAAAAGGTGCTGCTGCTCAGCGCCTCCGACAGTTTGCTGGTCACCCTACTGGTGGCGATCTCCAACTTCATCTGGCTGCCCATCGGCGGCGCGCTGTCGGATCGCTTCGGCCGCAAACCGGTGCTGGTCGCCATGACGCTGCTGACGCTGGCCACCGCCTACCCGGCGCTCAGCCTGCTCGCCGCCGCCCCCAGCTTCAGCATGATGCTGGCCGTGCTGCTGTGGCTGTCCTTCATTTACGGCCTCTACAACGGCGCGATGATCCCGGCCTTAACCGAGATCATGCCAACGGAAGTGCGGGTGGCCGGCTTCTCGCTGGCCTACAGCCTGGCGACGGCGGTGTTCGGCGGCTTTACGCCGGTGATCTCCACCGCGTTGATCGAATACACCGGCGATAAGGCTTCACCGGGCTACTGGATGAGCTTCGCCGCGCTGTGCGCCTTGCTGGCGACGCTGTATCTGTATCGCCGCATCGCCATGCCGCTGCAAACCGCGCGCTAACGCGCCATCGCCATAAGGAATCATGCCATGCAAAAACTCACTCGTTCGATCCTCGCCGCGCTGGTGTGCGCCTCTTTCAGCACCGCGGCGCTGGCCAAAGACGTGACCGTGATGATCTCCGGCGGCTTCAAGGCCGCGCTGGAGAAACTGGCCCCGGAATATGAAGCCCAAAGCGGCGACAAAATCATTCTGGTGTCCGGCCCTTCCATGGGGAAAACGCCGCAGGCTATCCCCGCGCGGCTGGCGCGCGGAGAGCAAGCCGATGTGGTGATCATGGTGGGCGACGCGCTGACCCAACTGGACAAAGGCGGCTGGATCCAGCGGGGTTCGCGCGTGGAGCTGGCCGATTCGCCGATCGGCATGGTGGTGAAACAGGGCGCGCCCAAGCCGGCGATAAAAACGGATGCCGAGCTGCGCAATGCCTTGCTGCAAGCCGACTCTTTCGCCTATTCCGACAGCGCCAGCGGCCGCTACGTCAGCGGCCAACTGTTCAAAAAGCTGGGCATCGAGGAACAGGTGAAAGGAAAAGCGCACGTGGTTGAGCGCATTCCGGTGGCTTCTGAAGTGGCGCAAGGGAAATATGTGCTGGGCTTCCAGCAGGTCAGCGAATTGCTGCCCGTGGCGGGCGTTACCTTTATCGGCGAGCTGCCGGAAAACGTGCAGTACATCACCCGCTTCGCCGGTGCGGTAACCGCCAAGGCGGAGCACCGCCGCGAAGGCAAAGCGCTGCTGGACTTCCTCGCCTCCTCTCAGGCGCAGCCGACCATTCGCGCGACCGGCATGCGAACCGTGCCGGCGCCGCAGCCGGTCAAGCAGAGTGATACTGTTCAGTAATCAGCTTTTCCAGCTCGGCGGCGACGAAAGACTGCATGCGGCCGCCGCGTCTGATGAGGCCCACGGTGCGTTTCACCACCGGATCAACCAGCGGCACCGAGGTCAACACCGAATGCTCTGAAGCGGGCATCGACATGGCGGGCACGGCGGCAATGCCGATGCCCGCCTCAACCATGCCCAGCATGGTCGTCACATGGCGAGTTTCGCATACGCTGGGGCGCTCCGGCACGAGGTGTTCCAGGCGCTGATCGAGCAGATTGCGATTGCCGGAGGTTTTATCCAGCGACACGTAATCCTGCTGATAAAATTCCCGCCAGGTGAGGCTCTTTTTAGCGGCGAGCGGATGGTCGCGCCGGCAGGCGGCCACGTAAACGTCACCCACCAACGGCACAAATTCAAGGTTAGGCTGCAGCCGCCCGGCAAAGCAGATGCCGAAGTCAGCCTGGCCGCCGGTGACCGCCTCAATCACATTGCCCGCGCTGCCGTCGATCAGCTTGACGCGCACGCGCGGATAGCGAAGCCGGAAACGGCGTATCACGTCGGGCATGAAATAGTAGGCCGCCGACGGCACCGTGGCGACGGTGACCAGCCCGGTACGCTCCTGGCTGACCTTATCGATATCGGCCAACACCGCTTCGACATTCATCAGCAGCTGATCCGAACGCTCGGCAAACGCCTGCCCGTACAGCGTCAGCGTCACGCGCCGGGTGGTGCGATCGAACAGTTTGCTGCCCAGCGCGTTTTCCAGCTTCTCAATCCTGCGGCTCAGGGCCGACTGCGACAGGCAGATGGACTCCGCGGCCAGCCGAAAATTGCCGTACTCCACCAGCGCGCGGAAGGCATAAAGATCGTTGAGATCAAAATTCACGGGCATAGCGGCCGACTCTCCTTGCTGAACGCAAAACATCGATGATAACCGCTTATAGCGCCACGGCAACCGGCCTGGCAATTGAGCCACCCAAGCCCTTATCGCCCCAGCAGCACCATTCCCCAAATAATGATAGTCATCACCACCGCCACCAGCTGCGCAGCGCCGCCCAGATCTTTAGCGCGTTTGGATAACGGATGTAATTCCAGCGAAATGCGATCGACCACGGTTTCAATCGCCGTATTAAGCAGCTCAACCACCAATAGCAGAAAACTGCAGGCGATTAATAACAGCCGTTCTATATTTGTAATATCTAAACCAAATGTAACAACCAGTAAAATGGCGTTAATAACCAATAATTGGCGAAACGCATCTTCGGTAAGCACGGCGTCAATAAATCCGGCCCAGGAATTCCTTATGCTGTAGGTTAATCGGCTTATTCCTTTTTTCTTTTCCACAGGCATGCAATCAGCTCTCGTCAATACTGCCACAATCACTCGCGAATAAATCACGCGGCGTGAATTTATCTCGAGTTTATTAATTAAAGGCCTTAACCGTTCTCTTTGCAGCGACGATGCATTCACTCACGCGCCGTCACCCTGCCCCTGAAACGGCACCGCCCGAAAATGCCCCGGCGCGGTTATTATTCTGAGAACGTGAAAAGGCGATGCGTTATCAGCCGGTTAAAGCGTTTTCTCGTATAAGCGGTAGCGCTTATAGGGAACCGCGCCGATGCGTTCTAAAATCGTCCGCATGCCGGTATTGGTTTCCAGGATCCACGACATTTCCAGCGCGTCGATATTGCGCTTAGCGAAAGGCTCGCGCAGCGCCTCAATCAGCAGCAGCGCAATAATCGGCCCGATGCGGCTGAATTGATATTCCTGGCGCACGCCCATCAACGGCACGCGCGCGGTGCGCACGCCGCTGACTTTCAGCCGCCACAAGAGCTTCGCCCAGCCAAGCGGCAATAACCGCCCCTGCAGATCGGCAATCGCTTCGTTGATGTTCGGCAGGCCGACGATAAAGGCGCAGGGGGCGCCATCCACCTCGGCGATATGGATCATATCGTCGGGCACCAGGAACTTCAGCTGATCCCCCATGGTGGCGAACTCGTGCTCGGTGAACGGGACAAACCCCCAGTTATGCTGCCACCCGGAGTTGAACACCTCGCGCAGCACCTGCATCTCCTCGCGAAAGCGCTTGCGGTTGAGGCGGCGAACGGTCACCTTTTTGCGCACCTGATCCATCATCCGGGTTAACGACGGCGAAAAATGCAGGTCGGTTCTCTTCATCCAATAGGCAAGCAAATCAATCCCTTCGCTGTAGCCCTGCTGCGCTATTTGCGCCGCATAGTAGGGCTTCGCGTGCGTCATCAGGGCGGAAGGCGGCGTATCGAACCCTTCGACCAACAGGCCGCTTTCCTGATTGATATTGAGGCTGAACGGCCCGGTGATTTTGCGCGCGCCTTTCGACCTCAGCCACTCCTCCGCCACCGTGAATAAGGTGCTGAAAACGGCGGGATCGTCAATGGCGTCAATCATGCCGAAGTGGCCGGTATCCTCGCCATGCAGCTCCCGGTGCAGAGCATCGATTTGCGCCGTGATGCGCCCAACGACTTTGCCCTGTTTTTTGGCCACCCATGCCTGCCATTCAATATGGTCGGTGCCGGGATTCTTCTTTGACAGATGCTCTTCGCGCTCTACATGCAGCGGCTCAATCCAGTTCGGATCATCGCGAAACAGTTGCGAGGGGAAAGCAATAAATTCTTTAAGTTCGCGTTTACTCAGAACTTTCTCAACACGGATCATAAATAGCCTTACGTTTTAATAAAATAATTAAATAAGCACGCGACAACGCCTTTAGCATTTTTTATGCTGTTCTCATTTATTGGATTGTGTATTGCCTCCGGTTCAATGATAAGAAAAACCGAATATTACCCCCTGTGAAACAGCGCATTATTGCGCCCGACATTCACCCTGTGATGTCCGTAATTGATAAAAAAAGGAAACAGAAAGCGGCGCAGCCAGGCTACGCTAATGGTGCTCTTTTATTATTTCGTGCTGTTACGGCAAAAGAAACTCGCCGCTTTTAGTGTACCGACTTTAATCAGGAGGTGTGCCGCCATCTTTACCACTTAATGCTCTTTTTAAGATTAGCCTTAAATGAATCGTTCACTTTTGGATTTCTTGCGGCATACTGTTTAGGAAGTGTTTAAGTTCCAAGATAGCCATGCATGAGGTCATAACCTATGAGCCGACAGTTATTTCCTGCCCGAAAGAGACAGGCTAAAGAACGGCGCAGCCCGGATATTACAATAGTCTCTCGTATATCGCCAGGGTGCCGCTCAAGGCTGATAACACGGGCTACTCACGCTCTGACCGGTTAATAACCGGCGTGCCCTCAAGCACGGCAATATACGCTGTTCGCGGAATGAAGATGGTTGAATAACAAACTTATTCAAAACCTATTCATAGTAAAACATCAATTACCTCGCCAAGAGTGATTTTCTCTTTTGGTGATTTTTAATCTATGGCTAAGTTTGTCTATGTCTGAAACAAGTTCCGTTCATTCTCTTCCCATGCGCTATGCGGACTTCCCCACCTTAGTGGACGCGTTGGATTACGCGGCGCTGGGCAAGACGGGAATGAATTTTTACGACCGTCGCAATCAACTCGTGACCGTTCTCGAATATCGCACGCTGCAGCAAAAAGCGATCTCGGGCGCGCGGCGTTTATTGTCCCTGAAACTCAAGAAAGGCGATCGCGTGGCGCTGATCGCTGAAACCAGCGCGGGATTCGTCGAAGCCTTTTTCGCTTGCCAGTACGCCGGCCTGGTGGCGGTGCCGCTGGCGATCCCGATGGGCGTGGGCCAGCGCGACTCCTACACCGCCAAGCTGAAGGGGCTGATCGCCAGCTGCAACCCCGCGGCGATCGTCAGCAGCGAAGAGTGGACGCCGCTGATCGCCTCAGCCACGGAAAACACCTCGGCGCTGCACATCCTCAGCGACGCGGATTTTAACGCCTTGCCGGAGCCGGAGATCGCCTTGCCGGCGCCTTCGCCCGACGACATCGCCTATCTCCAATACACCTCGGGCAGCACCCGCTTTCCGCGCGGCGTGATCATTACCCAGCGGGCGGCAATGGCGAACCTGAACGCGATCAGTCGCGACGGGATCAAGCTGCGCGCGGGCGACCGCTGCGTTTCGTGGCTGCCCTTCTATCACGATATGGGCCTGGTCGGTTTCCTGCTGACGCCGGTGGCGACCCAGCTGTCCGTCGATTATCTGCGCACGCAAGATTTCGCCATGCGCCCGATGCAGTGGCTGAAACTGATCGCCAAAAATCGCGGCACGGTGTCCGTCGCCCCGCCGTTCGGCTACGATCTGTGCCTGCGCCGCAGCAACGCCAAAGAGCTGGTCGATCTGGATCTTTCCAGCTGGCGGGTCGCGGGCGTGGGCGCCGAGCCGATCCCGGCCGAGCTGCTCGGCCAGTTCGGCGAACACTTCAGCAGCATCAACTTCGACAGCAAAGCCTTCATGCCGTGCTACGGCCTGGCCGAGAACACCCTGGCGGTGAGTTTTTCCGACCCTTGCTCCGGCCCGCAAACCAACGCGGTCGACCGCGATATTTTGGAGTACGAGGGTAAAGCGGTCGCGCCCGGCAAGAAAACCCGCGCCGTCTCGACCTTCGTCAACTGCGGCCGAGCGCTGCCCGGCCACCGCATCGAGATCCGCAGCGAAACCGGGCAACCGCTGCCGGAACGCCAGGTCGGCCATATCACGATCTCCGGCCCCAGCCTGATGAACGGTTATTTCTGCGACGACGAGTCCCAGCAGCAAATTCAGGTGACCGGCTGGATGGATACCGGCGATCTGGGCTACCTGCTGGACGGCTATCTGTACGTCACCGGCCGCAAGAAGGATTTGATCATCATTCGCGGCCGCAATATCTGGCCGCAGGATATCGAGTACGTCGCGGAATCCGAACCGGAAATCCGTTCCGGCGATGCGATCGCCTTCGTAACCGAAGAGCACGACGAAGCGGCCAGGATCATTTTGCAAATCCAGTGCCGAGTCAGCTCGGAAGAACGCC
This sequence comes from Serratia sp. TSO36, assembly GCF_057808395.1. Classification (NCBI taxonomy): domain Bacteria; kingdom Pseudomonadati; phylum Pseudomonadota; class Gammaproteobacteria; order Enterobacterales; family Yersiniaceae; genus Serratia; species Serratia sp. TSO36. Next base: position 7,629 of record NZ_JBJZOU010000018.1, read on the forward strand.
GGGAACAAATCGTGCGTTCGCTGAGCGCGCGCATTCAAAGCGAGTTCGGCATCGCGGTGGACATCGAGCTGCTGCCGCCGCACAGCATTCCCCGCACGTCGTCGGGCAAACCCGCGCGCGCGGAGGCCAAAAAACGCTGGCTGAGCGCCTCGCTCTACCCGCACATGCCGCAGCTGGCCGGTTTCGCGCAATGAGCGGCACGGTGGCAGTGACGGGCGCGACCGGTTTTATCGGCCGGCACATCGTCCAGGAACTGCTGGCGCAAGGGTTTAACGTGCGCGCCCTGACGCGGCGCGCGGGAAAAGCCGCCGCCGACAACCTGCAGTGGATCCCCGGCGCGCTGGAGGATCGGCCCTCGCTCACCGAGCTGGTGCGCGGCGCGGAGTGCGTCGTGCACTGTGCGGGCCAGGTGCGCGGGCATGCGGAAGCGGTGTTCACCCGCTGCAACGTGACCGGCAGCCTGAACCTGATGCAGGCGGCCAAACAGAACGGCCGCTGCCGTCGCTTCCTGTTCATGTCGTCGCTGGCGGCCCGCCATCCGGCGCTGTCGTGGTACGCCCATTCAAAGCAGGCCGCCGAGCAGCAACTCATTGCCGCCAGCGGCGATATCGCGCTGGGGATTTTCCGCCCAACGGCGGTTTACGGGCCCGGCGATAAAGAGCTGAAACCGCTGTTCAACGGCCTGCTGCGCGGCGTGCTGCCCCGGCTGGGCGCGCCTGACGCCAGGCTCTCTTTTCTGCACGTGAGCGATTTGGCCAAGGCGGTCAGCCAATGGGTACAGGCCGAACCCGCGCAGCCGAATATTTACGAACTGTGCGACGGTGTGGTCGAAGGCTATAACTGGCTGCGCCTGCGGGACATCGGCGCCGCCGTGCGTCACGGGCCGGTGCGCCTGGTGGGCATTCCGCTGCCGCTGCTGAAAGCCCTGGCGGATATCAGCGTGGTGTGGAACCGCCTGGTCAAACAGGAGCCGATGCTGACGCGCAGCAAAATACGCGAATTAACCCATCACGACTGGTCCGCCAGTAATCACGCGCTGTCGCAACAGATTAATTGGTTTCCACAGGTAAGTTTGGAGCGCGCACTGCGCGAAGGGCTGTTTTAATTATTCCAAATAGAGGTGTGTCAACGTTCTTATGCTAAATCGCGATGCTGTAATGGATTATATCCTGACGTGTTTGCAAGGTATCGTCGAAGGCGGAGTGGAAATAAAACCTGATAGCGATCTCGTCAATGATCTTGGCCTGGAATCCATCAGAGTCCTGGATCTGCTGATGATGCTGGAAGATGAATTAGATATCTCCATTCCTATCAATATATTGCTTGATGTCAGAACGCCTGAGCAACTGCTTGACGCGCTGCGCCCTTATCTGGAGAAAAACCATGGGACTGTATGATAAGTTTGCGCGCCTCGCCAATGACCGCGAACAATTTCAAACGTCCGGTCTGAATCCGTTCGGCACCTGTATCGACGAAGTCTATTCCGCCACCCAGGGCCGCATCGGCGATCAAAAGATTGTCCTCGCCGGCACCAATAATTACCTTGGCCTGACGTTCGATGCGCAGGCGATCGCCGCCGGCCAGGCGGCCCTGGCCGCGCTCGGCACCGGCACCACCGGCTCGCGCATGGCGAACGGCAGCTACGGATCGCACCTGACGCTGGAGCGGGAGCTGGCGGAATTCTTCGATCGCCCCAGCGCCATCGTGTTCTCCACCGGCTACACCGCCAACCTGGGCGTCATCAGCACGCTGGCGGGACCGGGCGCCGTGGTGTTGATCGACGCGGACAGCCACGCGAGCATTTACGACGCCTGCGCCCTCGGCGGCGCGGAGATTATTCGCTTCCGCCACAACGACGCCGCCGATCTGGAGCGCCGCATGCTGCGCCTGGGCGAGCGTGCGCGCGAGGCGATCATTATCGTGGAAGGCATCTACAGCATGCTGGGCGACGTCGCCCCGCTGGTGGAAATCGTCGACATCAAGCGGCGGCTCGGCGGGTATCTGCTGGTCGACGAAGCGCACTCCTTCGGCGTGATGGGCGAGCACGGCCGCGGCCTGGCCGAAGCGCTAGGCGTCGAGCAAGACGTGGATATCATCCTGGGCACCTTCAGCAAAAGCCTGGCTTCGATCGGCGGTTTCGCCGTTGGCGGCAAGGGGATGGACGTGCTGCGCTACAGCAGCCGGCCGTATATCTTTACCGCGTCACCGTCGCCGTCGAGCATCGCGTCAGTGCGCACGGCGCTGCAAAAAATCGCGCGCCATCCCGAACTGCGGGAAAAGCTGTGGAGCAACGCGCACCGCCTGTACCACGGCCTCGCCGAGCTGGGATATACCCTGGGGCCGCGCATCAGCCCGGTGGTGCCGGTGATGATCGGTTCGAAGGAAGAAGGGCTACGTTTCTGGCGCGAGCTGATCGCCCACGGCGTGTATGTAAACCTGGTGCTGCCACCGGCCGCGCCGGCGGGCGTCACCCTGCTGCGCTGCAGCGTCAATGCCGCGCACAGCGATGAAGAGATCGACACCATCGTGCGCGCCTTTGCGGCGCTGAAAAAATAAGGCCTTTCCCTCTCGGCCGCGGCGGCGGTGCCGAAAATGGCATCGCCGCCCTGCCGAACCGATGCGCGCCTCAGTGCGCAGCCGTTGATACTTCATCAGCGGAATAGCGATAACCCTGCGCCGCCATAAATTCCGCGATGGCTTTTTCCGCCGCCGAAAGCACCTCCTCGATCGGCCGATCGGCATCGAGATCCACGATGTCGGCGCCTTCGAACGTCAATAACGGCGTGACGGCGATCTTCTTCTCCAGCGCCGCTTTGCGGTGATCGGGTTTGCGCGCGCAGGCCACCGCCAGACTGACATTCAGCTTGAGCACCAGATCCGGTTTTTGCCCCGCCATCCATTGGAACGCCGCCCGCTCGCGCGCCGCCAGCCAACGGACGAAACGGCTCCCTTCAACGTCAACGGGAAAAACCGTGCCGTCGTAAGCGCCGGGGATCTGCGCCTGCGGAAAACGGTCGGTCAACACGATGAACCCTTGCCGCCGATACGCCAGCATGCGGCGAAACCGCAGCAACCGCCGCCCCACGAAAGCGATGATCACCGCCGACGGCAGCAGGCCAATGCGGGATTTTTTCGTTTTGACTTTTTTGGTATTGCTCTCGATAGCCTTACCCACCGAGCGCCCGAGCAGCGGCAACTTCGCCGCCGCGCGGCCGACGTTGCCCGCCTGTTTGCCCAGATGCACCTGCACCGCCGGGCCATAATGTTTCATATACGCGATCAGATGTTCACAAACGGTGGACTTACCCGATCCGTCGCTGCCGATAACCGCAATCAGCGGCGGAAATTTTGCACTCATAATAAGACTCTCTTTCAATACACCAGAAACGGCGTGCCATATTTGAAGCGAACTACCGCTTATCATTGCCGTGGCGGCCGCGTGGAAAAAATTTTCCGTAACGCGACGCCAAAAAAGCACAAAACATTAAGCGAAAATTGAAAATCCTGCTCTTTTTTCGCCGTGAGCCCGGCCGGAAATTAACATAAAAAGCGAAACCGGCCCACGCACCAACAATTAGCACAAAATAACAAGAACGAACGCTATAAATATCAATTCAAATAACGAACAGGAATAGCAATCTCATTATTTTATCGCAGCAAAGCACAATAAATATCTTGAACCCAAGGCGTATTGGAATACAATAGTTTTTTTCGCATTGGATCAATTATTGTGAGTCAGCAGATAAGACCTTCATCTGATCGCTCGCCCGTGCGCGTAATAGCGATAACCGGCTGTGACGGCTCGGGAAAATCCACGTTAGCCGCCCGCCTGGTCAACGCCTTATCGCCGCAAGAACCTGCCGAACTACTTTATCTCGGCCAGTCCTCCGGGCGTATCGGCGAATGGATCAGTTCGCTGCCGATTATTGGCGCCACCTTCGGGCGTTATTTATTGAAGAAGTCGGAGCGCGTGCATGAGCGCCCTTCCACGCCGCCGGATAATGCCACGGCGCTGGTGATTTTTTTACTCTCCTATTGGCGCGTTTATAAATTCCGTCGCATGCTGAAGAAAAGCCGCAGCGGCGCATTACTGATCACCGATCGTTATCCGCAGGCCGAAGTGGCGGGGTTTCGTTTCGATGGCCCGCAGCTGGCGAAAACCGCCGGCGGCAATCGCTGGATCCGCTGGCTGAGAAAGCGCGAACAAAACCTCTACCAATGGATGGCGTCTTATCAGCCCTTATTATTAATTCGGCTGGATATTGACGAACAAACGGCCTATTCACGCAAACCCGATCACTCGCTGGCGGCGTTGCGCGAAAAGATCGCCGTCATCCCGCACCTGACGTTTAACGGCGCTAACATATTGGATTTAGACGGCCGCGAGCCGGCCAATCGTATTTTCGACGAGTCTCTGCGCGCCGTTAAAATATCGCTGAGGGCCGCCAATGCCTAGCCGCCAAATAACCTTTTCGTACCGAAACAGATGAAAAAAAATAAACTCACCGCCGAACAGAATACCTCTTCCGCCTGCATCACCGGGCTGATTGCCGTGGTGGGCAGCGACGGCACCGGCAAGTCCACGCTGACCGCCGATCTGGTCAAGAACCTGCAGCAACATCGCCCCACGGAGCGGCGCTATTTGGGGCTGATCTCCGGCGAAGACGGCGACAAAATCAAGAAGTTGCCGTTCATCGGCGTGTGGCTGGAACGGCGCCTGGCGGCCAAATCCGATAAAACCCAGCGCATGAGCAACAGGCCGCCGGCGCTGTGGGCGGCGCTGATCATGTACGGCTTTTCGCTGTGGCGCGCATCCAACCTGCGCAAGGTGCGGCAGCTGGCGCAGAGCGGCGTGCTGGTGATCAGTGACCGTTACCCGCAGGCGGAAATTTCAGGTTTTTATTACGACGGGCCCGGCATCGGCGTGGAACGCGCAAAAGGCTGGCTATTGAGCCGCCTGGCGGCGCGCGAACGCCGTTTATATCAACGCATGGCCGTCTATCGGCCGGAGCTGATCATTCGCCTCGATATCGACGTCGATACGGCGTTTTCCCGCAAGCCCGATCACAGCTATGAAGAGCTGGAGGACAAGATTTCCGCCATGGTGCGCCTGCAGTACAACGGCGCGCGCATCATCGAGCTGGACGCCAGAGCCCCTTACGACGAGGTGCTGAGCAACGCGCTCAACGCCATTTCCGCCGTGGTGAACCCCGCCAAGCGCCCACAGAGCGACATCGGGCAACCCGGCGAAAACGCCGGCGAAGAAACTCAGGTTTATTAAACGCATACAGGGCAAGCGCATGACAGCGGAACACAAGATGCAGCAAAACAACGATAACGGCTGGTTTGGGTTATGAAACGGTGGTTTTCCGATGGCGCGTTTCGCTCCATTTTACGTAATGCCGCCTACTTAGGCTCCGGCAGCGTGGCCAGCGCGCTGCTCGGCCTGCTGGCGCTCTCCTGCGCCGGTAAAGGCATGTCGCCTGAAATGTTCGGCGTGCTGGTGGTGATCCAGGCCTATACCAAAGCGGTCAGCGATTTCATCAAATTCCAGACCTGGCAGTTTGTGGTGCAATTCGGCACCCCGGCGCTGGAGCATCAAAACACCGGGCGCTTCCGCGACGTCGTCGCCTTCTCCTTCGGGCTGGATATCGCCAGCGGCGTCATCGCCGTGCTGGGCGGCATGATCATGCTGCCTTTCTTGTCTCACGCCCTGGGGCTGGACAGCGAAAGCTTCTGGCTCGCCATGCTGTACTGCACCCTGATCCCGTCGATGACCTCGTCCACGCCGACCGGCGTGCTGCGCGCCTTCAACCGCTTCGATCTCATCGCCATTCAGCAGGCGATCAAGCCGTTCCTGCAGGCGGTGGGCAGCGTCATCTCCTATTATTTCGATCTGGGATTCCCCGGCTTTATCGTCACCTGGTACGCCTCTAACCTGATCGGCGGCACGCTGTTCTGGTGGTTCACCGCGCGCGAGCTGCGCCGCCGCGATATCCACGGCGCGCTGAGGCCACGGCTGTTCAACGTCGCGCGCCGCATCGAGGGCGCCTGGAACTTCGTCTGGACCACCAACATCGCCCACACCATCTGGGCCGCACGCAACTCCTGCACCACCGTGCTGGTGGGCGTGGTGCTCGGGCCAGCCGCCGCCGGGCTGTTCAAGATCGCCATGACCTTCTTCGATGCGACGGGCACCCCGGCCAAGCTGCTGGAGAAAAGCTTCTATCCGGAGATCATGCGCCTGGATCCGCGCACCAAGACCCCGTGGCTGCTGGGCCTGCGCTCCTCGCTGCTGGCCGGCGGCATCGGCCTGGCCGTCGCGGTGTTGATGCTGCTGGTGGGTAAACCGCTCATTTCCGCGGTGTTCGGGCAGCAATACCTGGAAGCCTATGACCTGATTCAAATCATGCTGGGCGCGATCATCGTCTCCATGATGGGCTTCCCGCAGGAATCCTTACTGTTTATGGCAGGCAAGCAGCGCGCTTTCCTGATCGCGCAGGCGACGGCCTCGGCGGCCTACATTGCGCTGCTGGTGTCGATGGCGTATGCCTTCGGCGTGCAGGGCGCCGCCTTCGCTTATTTACTGGGGCAATGTTTAGACGTTCTGTTATCCCTGATACCGACGATCGGCGCCTACCGCAATCGCTTTATGTTGGGGCTGAATGTGCCCAAAGAGAGTAATCAATGACCGCTATCACGAATTGGAAGAAGTTCTCCACCGAAACCACCCAGGCGCTGTTTGTCGCAGTGGAAGAAGACGACCTGGTTGAGGCGAATATCAGCCTGCCGCAGCAGATCGATCTGGCATGCTCCCCCGAGAGCATCCGGGACAACTACGCGCTGTGCCTGCAGTTTTGGGAAGACGGCTTTTCCCGCCGCGAGCTGCTGCAACTGGTGAACGGTTTCCTGCAAGACCCGCAGTTGGCGGCGCCCACCCGCATGCGCTACAAATATATCCGCGCCCGCTACAAGCATCTGCGCTTCGCCCAGCAGCTGTACGGCGCGCCCCACCGCGCCAACCGCCTGTTCCACACCACCACCGTGGTGCTCGGCCATTTTCAGGACGCGTTTCGCAACGGCAACCAGAAGAACCTGACGCTGTACGGCAACCTGCTGCGGCTGCTGCTCAGCAAGCCGGTGTGGTCGTACGTGCGCTATGCGCTACGCCACACCCGGCTGGAAAGCGCACAGGGCTTTATCACCTACCGCCAGGAGCAGATGCGCCAGTTGCAGACGCTGATCGCCGGCCCGGCGCTGACCGGGCATCAGTTTCACGACGTGCGCAAAATCGTCAGCCGCCAGGTGTCGTTTTACGACACGCTGAGATCGATCGATCCCGACAATCGCGAAGCCCGGCAGATCTCGCGCTTCCTGGCGGCGATTAACGGCCTGATGGGCGACCGGCATGACGTGATGGTGGCGGACAAGCTGGCCGGCGGCGATATCTACGATCGGCCGGCGATCCTGGATATCGACATTCGCCAGCGCCTGGAGCTGCTGCTGGCGCGCTTTCCGCTGTCGTTTTCCCCGCTGGCCGTCGCGGCGGGCAGATAAGCGCGTTGCAAGGAGCCATGATGACGTTGCGTCGCTTGTTGATCTTCACGCTGCTGCTGTCGCCGCTGGCGGCATCCGCGCATAACTTCGTGCAGGGCCGGCCGGTGGCACCGATCGCCATCGCCGATCGCGGCGAACTGCTGCTGCGCAACGGCGATTTCAGCTACCGGCCATGGAACAGCGCAAAACTGGCGGGCAAAGTGCGGGTGATCCAATACATCGCCGGGCGCACCTCCGCCAAGAAGAAGAACTCGCTGCTGATCAACGCCGTCAAGGACGCGAACCTGCCGGGCGATCGCTTCCAGCCCACCACCATCGTCAACACCGACGACGCGATACCGGGCTCCGGCTTTTTCGTGCGCGGCAAGATCGAGAAAAACAAGCGGAATTACCCCTGGGCGCAGTTCATCGTCGACAGCGACGGGCTGGGGCGCATGGCCTGGCGGCTGCCGGAGGAGAGCTCCACCATCGTGGTGCTGGACCAGGCCGGGCGCGTGCAGTGGGCGAAGGACGGCGCACTCACCCCGCAGGAAGTTGACCAGGTGATCGCCCTGCTGCGCGCGCTGATCGCGCGGGAGACGCCATGAAGCGCACGCCGCCGGGAGCCGATGACGCATGTCTTTGATTGAACGCTACATCACGGTTGAGATCCGCCGCCTGGTGATGATGATCGCCGGGTTTCTGATCTTCATGTTCGCCAGCTACTCCGCCCAGCGCTACCTGACCGACGCCGCCAACGGCACGCTGGCGCTGCGGGTGGTGGCCGACGTGGTGTTCTATAAATCGCTGATCGCGCTGGAGATGATATTGCCCGTCGCGCTGTATGTTTCGGTGGCGGTGGCGCTGAGCCAGCTGTACAGCGATGCGGAGATCACCGCCATGCTGGCCGCCGGCGCCAGCCCGCTGCGGCTGTACAAGGCGGTGCTGATACTGGCCGTGCCGCTGGCGATAGCGGTCACGCTGCTGTCGCTGTATGGCAGGCCCTGGGCGTACGCCAATATTTATCAGCTGCAGCAAGAGTCGCAGTCGGTGCTGGACGTGAGCCACCTGCAGGCCGACAAATTCAACGTCAGCGGCAACGGCCGCATGATCCTCGCCAACCACGTCGACAAAACGGCCAACCATCTGACGGATGCCCTGATTTATGTGCGCGGCGGCCATCATACCAACCTGTACCGCGCGCAGTCGGTGGAGGTGCTCGACGCCTCCCCCGCCAGCCCCGCCGTGCGGCTGAAAACCGGCACCGCCTATGTGCTGGATCGCCAGGGCACCGACGACAACGGGCAGAATTACGACAACTTCGACATCGCGCTCAAACCGTTCGTGCCCAGCGCCGAGAGCCGGCACAAGTCGGCCTCGCCGGCGGAGCTGGCGCGCTCCGCCGATCCGGGCGACGCCGCCGAACTGCAATGGCGCGAAAGCCGCGGGCTGACCACCGTGCTGATGGTGCTGCTGGCGATCCCCTTTAGCCGCATCAAGCCGCGGCAGGGGCGCTACGCCGCGCTGCTGCCCCTGACGGTGCTGTTTACCGTGATTTTCTATGGCGGCAACATTTGCCGCACGCTGGTCGCCAACGGCTCTGTGCCGACGATCCCCGGCGTTTGGCTGGTGCCGCTGGCGATGGCTGCCGGCATCGCCCTGCTGCTGGCGCGCGACTTATCCCTGCTGCGGAAACCCTCCCGATGACTATTTTTAGCCGCTACCTGATCCGCAACGTGTTCATCGGCTTCGCCGCCGCGGCCGGGCTGCTCATCCCGCTGTTCACCACCTTTACGCTGATCAACGAGCTGGAGGACGTGACCCCGGGCGGCTACCGCTGGCAGCAGGCGCTGCTGGTGACCGTGATGACCCTGCCGCGCAGCCTGGTCGATCTGGGGCCGTTTATCGCGCTGCTCGGCGGCATCGTCGGGCTGGGGCAGCTATCTAAAACCCTGGAGCTGACCGCGATCCGCGCCGCCGGGATGTCGATATTCCGCATCGCGCTGGTGATGCTCGCCGCCGGGCTGCTGATGAACCTGTCGCTCGGCGCCCTCGATGAATGGGCGGCCTCGCCGCTGCAGCAACGCGCGCTGCAGATGAAGAACAACGCCCTGGCGCAGTCGAACGATAACGACGTGACCGTGAACCCGCTGTGGGCGCGGCGCGGCAACGAGTTTGTGACAGTGAAGACCGTCGATGAGAACGACCAGCCCCACGGCATTGAGATCTTCCGTTATCAGGCCAACCGCGCGCTGGAGTCTTACATTTACGCCGACAGCGCCAGCACCGCCGCCGACGGCAACTGGCTGCTGCACAACGTGATGCAGAAAAGCTGGCAAGGCAGAAAGGAGACGATTAATCGGCAAGATAGCCTGCTCTGGCGCTCGCTGTTCGCCGTGCCGAGCCTGAAAGAGCTGACCCTGCCGGCCGGCAGCTTCTCGCTGCAACAGCTGGAGCGCTATATCGATTACCTGCAGGGCTCGGGGCAGCCCAGCACCGAATACCGCCTGGCGCTGTGGAAAAAACTCGGCCAGCCCCTGCTGGTGCTGGCGATGATTTTGCTGGCCATCCCGTTTACCTTCACCGCTCCACGCGCCCCCGGCATGGGCAGCCGGTTAGCGCTTGGCGTCATCATCGGGTTGCTGACCTACATCGCTTACCAGATCGTTCTCAATCTGGGGTTGCTGTTCGCCCTCAACGCGCCCTTCACCGCCCTCGCCCCGCCGCTTTTACTTCTGGCGCTGGCGTTAGTGCTGGTTTATCGGTTTGATCGGCGGGGTTAAAAACCCGCAGCAGCCTTTGGAAAACAAGAACTTTCCGGTTAACCTTTGGCCGGCTTTACAAATTGGCCTGAGCCGTTATCATCCCTTATCTGGTGTCCTATGCGCCGTTAGCTATCGCTGACTGCCGTTCGATAACATGCCCCTCAGGGCTCCATCGAGTGCAAGGAGTGCGAGCGCCCGCCTGAACAGGCCAAGACGCAGCAAGCAAAGGAAGAGACACACTATGTTTTCCCGTTTGAAACTGCTGTATATCGCCGATGATATTATTTCACCTGATGAATTCCCCCGTATAGTCAGCCCTTCCAGCGCCTGTCACGGCCTTTCATACATGCCGGACAATGACATTCTGTCGCTTTTTTTCTGGTTTTCGCGGTGGCGAACGGATCCGCCGTGAAGTCGGCGTTACGCAAAACGGAATAAGCTCTAACCTGCGCGCAAGAGTGCAGAGCGACCTGATGAGCGGCGTTGTCGTAGCGGTCGAAACCCGGCCCGGCGTGTTGGCGACGATGGGGCCATTTTACGCCGACATCGACGGCTACCTGATACCGCAGGGAAGACAAGAGCCCAACTACCCGGTGGACAAGATAGTGAAGCGGTACGAAGAGGCCGTGAAGTCTTATGGCGGCCGCCGGGCGCGCCCGTCCGTCTTCCCCGCACAAGTCACGCGGGCCAAACCGGCCCTTGGTCCGGATATCCCGGCGCAAGGTGGAAGAGCCTCACAGTCGGTCGTGTCTGGCCCCTTGACCAAAGCGCAACGCTGGCAGGAGCGAAAATACCTCATTGGCCGCGGGCAACGGAGTATCTACCCGGACGCCCGAATCGCCTCGGAACGCCTGGCGGCAAACAATGTCGCCGTCGAGAAGGCAAAGCTGGCGGAGAATATCTACAAGACCACGAATCCGCTAAAGGATACACCCGGCGTTCCCGAGGGCTGGAAAGATATCAGTAACGATAATGCGGCCCTGAGTAAAATTGGGCTAAACAGAAATATGCTCTTCGACAGAGATGAATCGCCGGATTTTTTGGCAAGGGTATATCAACCTAACAACAGTATTTTTGGTAAAGAGATGAATCCGACAGTCGTGTTCAGAGGCTCAAGAGCGCCAGAGTTCCCGGAGGGAATCGGCAGCGCCGCCAAAAAGGCCCTTAGGGGCGATTTGTCAGGAATTAAAAATGTGAATGACTGGATAAATAATGGTGCTCAGGGGATGGGGACGAGCTCAGACTATTATAAACAGGCGGTTAAGATAGGATTACAAGTAAAGAACTCCTCCGGTGTCGATATTTCTGGTCATTCATTGGGCGGGGGAATGGCCTCAGCTGCATCAATGACCAGTGGAAAACCCGCCTGGACGTTTAATGCAGCCGGGCTCCATCATGGAACTGTAGGGAAATACGGAGCTGAAATGATTGGTTCAGCCAAGAACATACAGGCCTATCGAGTTGAAGGAGAACTATTAACCACGTTACAGGAGGTTAATAACGAAAGTGACTATGAGCTTATAAAAAATGCCCTACCCGATTCTTTACAAAAACCCTGGGGCGTAGCATTGCCTTTCACCTTGAAAGAGTGGTCATCACTGGCGGTGCCTGATGCCGCTGGCATACCGCACACTCTTACCGGAGGGACAGGAACCCTGCTCGATAAACACGGTATAGACCAGACAATAAAGTTGATTGAAGATCAGAAAGACGAGGATGTCGCCACTATCAGGGGGAGAATATGAGCAA
>NZ_JBJZOU010000019.1:0-7299 GCF_057808395.1 Serratia sp. TSO36
ATACCGCACACTCTTACCGGAGGGACAGGAACCCTGCTCGATAAACACGGTATAGACCAGACAATAAAGTTGATTGAAGATCAGAAAGACGAGGATGTCGCCACTATCAGGGGGAGAATATGAGCAAGTGGATAATGGCAATGGCGTTACTGTTTACTGTTCTCATGATGCAAGGATGCAAAAAAAACATGGAATATGAACCACAGGATTTTTTTGAAGGCCGTCAATTGGAAGTCGCACAGCTGATTTATGATGGCGATGAAGTGAAACTGAATGAGAAGCTTCCTTCAATAAGCAAGGAAGAACTGAATCGACCAGTGAAAGCAGACATGACCCTGCTGTTTTGGTCGGTGTTGAACTCAATCTATGATAAAAACACGCCGGAAAGGCTGAAAATAATAACCGACCTGGTTAAAGCTGGCGCAGACCCGTTGCAGCCCAGACCAGAGGGAGGAAGCAGCCCGGCGGAATTCGTCATGAAAGCCGACAAGGGGATTTGGGTCAAAGCCATGCTCGACGGCGGTTTACCGCCAAACGCAAAAGATAAGGTATTCAATGAGCCCATTGTATTCCAAACAATCAAAGCCAAGAACACTGAAACGTTAAAGGTGATGCTGGATTATGGCGCGGATATAAATATCAGAGACTCCTTGCAACAAACCTTATTAATGGATGCTTTTTTTAGCTCAGCCTTTGAGCACATGACCCTACTGCTCAATCGAGGGGCAAATCCTAACCCGGTAAATATAAACAATCTTTCGCTGTTAACAGCAGTGAATCGGCAAATAAAAGACAGCCAAGATGGCTCAGAATACAATGAACAGTGTAGGAAAATACTCGAGCTCATGCTTTTGAGAGGAGCAAAGGAAACGCAGTAATTTCATCAACGCAGATCTGACAGCTGCCGGTTATTTATACTGAAGCTGTCAGGTTACATCTGGTTTTCGATAAGCACGCTATAGACCACGCAATCAAACGGATTGAAGACCAGACAGACGAGGATGTCACCATTCTCAGGGGGAGAATATGAGCAAATTGATAATGGCAATAGCGCTACTGTTTACTGTTCTCATGGTGCAAGGATGCAAAAAAAGCATGGAATATGAACCACAGGATTTTTTTGAAGGCCGGCAGCTGGACATCGCACAGCTGATTTATGATGGCGATGAAGTGAAACTGAAAGAGAAGCTTCCCTCTATAAGCAAGGAAGAACTGAATCGACCGGTTAAGGCGGACATGACCCTGCTGTTTTGGTCGGTGCTAAACGCAATCTATGATAAAAATACGCCGGAAAGGCTGAAAATAATAACCGACCTGGTTAAAGCTGGCGCAGACCCGTTGCAGCCCAGACCGGAAGGGGGAAGCAGCCCGGCGGAATTTGTCATGAAAGCCGACAAGGGAATTTGGATCAAGGCCATGCTCGACGGAGGTTTACCGCCAAACGCAAAAGACAAGGTATTCAATCAACCCATTATATTCGAAGCTTTAGAAGCGAAAAACCCTGAAACATTAAAGGTGATGCTGGATTATGATGCGGATATAAACACAAGGGACTCATTGGGCAATACCTTGTTAATAAACTCACTGGATTCTCATTCATTTGATCATACAATTCTTTTGTTAGAGAGAGGCGCAGATAGTAAAATCAAAGGCAAGTTTGGTTGGACTATGGGCAATCAGCTTCAGCGCTTTATAGATAGAGGTGTAGGAGATGCCGAGGATAAAGAGAAAATTGACAAGATAAAAGAGTTATTAATTAAAAAGGGTGGTGACTGGCCTCCACTACCTGTAGAGAATTGAGACTCCCTTAAGGTCAGCGTCGAAGACATGGAATATGCCGCTCAGAGGCAGAATGGCAACCGCCATCCGCCCCTGCTCGCTCCACGGGCTTAACGCAGTTCCTTCGCTATCGCACTAAACATCAGCGATGCCTCCAGCGGTTGCGCGCTGAAGGACGGCTCCGCCTGCGGCCAGGTAGACCACTGGACGATCACCAGATTCTCCGCCTGATTCACCATAATCATCTGGCCGAAGATCCCCAGCGCCCACAGGGAATGTTTGAGGGAAGCCTGCGGGGCGGGTTCCACGTTGGCCGCATTCACCGGCACTTCGTTGTTCCACCACTGGTAGCCGTAAATGCCGTCAGGATGGGCCGCCGACACCGAGCCCGCCGCCCGATTCCAGTTGGATGACTGGGCTACCCAATCGGCCGGCAAGATCTGTTTGCCGTTCGGCAGCTTCCCGTTATGCAGAATGAATTCGCCGAAGCGCCCCCAGTCTTCCAGCGTGGCGTTGAACCCGTGCGCGCCCACGTCGTGCTGCCCTTTGGCGTAGGCATGCCACACGCCGTCGCTCGCCATGCCGTAGGGCTGCCAGATGCTTTGCTGCAGATAGGCCGCCAGCGGCATGCCGGTGGCGCGTTCCAACACGTCGCCCAGCAGCCACGCGCCGCCGGAGGAGTAAGACCAGTTCTGCCCGGCCGGATGCGCACGCTGCAAACCGGCCACCAGCTTGCGCACGCAGGCGTAGGTGCCGGGTTTGGCTTCACACTCGGTCAGCTGCGCGAAGTCCGATTTCGGGTTGGTGTAATCCTCATTCCACGCCACGCCGGAGGTATGAGTGATCAGCTGCCTGAGGGTCACGCCGTCCCACGCGGTGCCTTTCAGATCGGGTTCGTATTGCGTGATGAGATCGTCGAGCGAGCGGATCTTGCCCTGTTTAATCGCCACGCCCACCAGCGTGGCGACCACGGATTTGCCCACGGAGCGCGACGTCCACAGGGTGGCGTCGGTATTGCCCTGCCCCAGATATTTCCAGGCGATTTTGCCGTCTTTCAATACCAGCATACCGCTGACGTTCTGGCGCTGCAGGTAATCCTGCAGGTGGTAGGTTTTGCCATTCACCCGATAGCTGGCGTCGGTTAACGGTTTAGCGGCGGCCAGCAGCGGCACGGCGTTGCCGTGGTGAAACACATCCCCCGCATAGTTGCGGTAGTCGTTACGAAAACCGATCACCCGGTCGCTCTGGCTCCAGGTGAGCATCTTGTGCGTGTCTGGCAATTGCGCATCAAAAGGCGCCGGACAGGCGCTGAGTTCGGTGCCCGCACAGGCGGCAAGCGCGGCGGGTGCTAACAGACCGCTGCAGAGACTGATGACAACGCCCGCCAGCAGGCTGCGGTTAAACACTTTGCTTTTCATATTTTTTCTCGCTTAGCTCAGGAAGGCGTTCAGCTTAAAAAAACGCGGCCTATAATAAAAAACGCCTGATGGGGGAAAATCCCCCGCAAAATCGACGGGAGCACCGTGTGCCAAGCCTGATTTATTCCTTTGCCCAACTGGAAGCCTTCACCGCCGTGGCCGAGCACGGCAGCCTGGCGAAAGCCGCGCTCAAGCTGGGCAAAGACCGCACGACGCTGCGCGATTTGATTGATTTTCTCGAGGATGGCTTGGGCTATGCGCTGTTCCTGCGCGAGGGGCGCAGCCTGCACCTGACGCCAGAAGGCGAACAGCTGCAGCGCCAGGCGCACCTACTGATGCGCCAAGTGAAAGCGTTTGAGGCGTTTGCCAAAGACGTGCCGAAGAGCGCGGCGCAGGAAATTTCGCTGGTCTACGATCCCTTCACGCCCCGCGCGCTGCTGCAGGCACTGATTGCCACCATGGCCCAACGCAACACCCGCCTGAGCCTGATTAACGCCTCGCGCGACGAAGCGGAAAGGCTGCTGGCAAGCGGCCAGGCCGATCTGGGGATCTGCCAGGCGCGCCATCGCAGCGTGGGCGACGCCATGGAGTGGCGCGCCTTAGGGGCGATAGAGATGGATTTTTACGCCGCCAAAACGCTTTTCCCCGGCGCGGAACAGCCGCTCTCGCTGCTGGAACTTTCGCTAACACCGCAGGTGATCATGCACCCGGATTCTGACGAGCCCGTGGCGCGCCGCCTGCAAATTTCCGGGCATACAATATTTACCAACGAGCTGGAGATGCTGCGCGCCCTGCTCGAACAAGGCTGCGGCTGGGGATTCCTGCCGACGCACATGCATGCCGAACGGTGGAAAAACGTCAGCACGCTGCGCACCGAAGTGGGCAGCCAGGGGATCAGCCAAACCGTGGTGACCATCTGGAAACCAGGCAATGACCGACGCGCGCTGATTGATGAGACGTTGGGGTTGTTGCCGGGGTTGTGGCGGGGGGTTGGGGAATGAAGAGTCGCTGTTAGATTTGCGGTGTTGTTACCGAGCCGTAGCACTCATCAACTATGTTGTTTATCCGAACGTACTTTAGCAGGGATTGCTGTTTTCCCCTATAAGCTCCTCATCACCTTCGCTCCAGCACTGCTAGCGCTGGTTTATTGCTTTAAACGACGGCATTAGAGGGGCGGTTTTGAGCGTTCTACGGACATTCATCTCTTGGAGGAAGTGAGGCCCTAAAAATGATTGCTCCCTTAAAGCGGGATACTTACAAGTTGGGCAGCAGACACTAACTGGTACATATTGCATGCGTATACTCAAAAAAATGTATTTTCGGTAGCCATTTTGTTAAACTGTGAAGAAATGAAGAAAATAAATCATTATCACCATGAAAATTAAAAACAAAGCTGCAATAATATATTCTCTGATAATTCTATTCTTTGCTGCATTATACTATTTTACTTGGTCAGTTTATCCAGACTCATTCATAAAAAATAACGCTCTGAATTCCACACCCATTCATAATGCTATAAACTTAGCGTTTTCGTATAATGGTGAAGCTCAGGTAGATTATGATAATATTTCAAACGAGGATTTTTCAAAAGAGACATTGAAAGCAAAAAAAGAATATGACAGAATAATTAGTCAAAACATTAAACTTGAAAGTATACTATCCCAGCAAGAATCACAGCTAAAATTAATAAACGTAAATCTGTCAAAAGCATGGGCTAGGAATACACAGGCGTATGAGGATGAAGCGTCTCTAAAACATCACAAGGCGCTGAATATTAAAGAAAGTGAGCTTAAGGCTATGTTGTCACAGAAGGATAAAATTCAAGACAGCCAGTTTAATATTATGTTGGCTGATAAAAATATCGAAATATCTGAAATTAAACTCAGGATAGCAAATTCAGAACTCGATGCTTTAGAATATGTTTTGTCACATGTTGGTGATTTCAATGATCCAAAGCTCGTTTCTGAATTAAATGCCACCAATAAAATAATAGATGACACAAGATCCAAATTAATTATAAATAACAAAGAAATAATCAAAATAAGAAATAATGTACAAGATTTGTTGAGTAAACGTCAAAAGGAAGATCTCAACTTTTGGGATTTCGCTTTTTACAGCATTGGAATATCAACAACGACTACATTTGGTGATTTAGTAGCCAACTCAAGATTAATCAGAATGCTAGTTTGCATACAACTGTTGTTATCTATTTTGGTGCTAGCCAACGTAACTCAAAGTTTCTTGTCAAAAAATAAAAATTCACGATAATCCATAGGACCTAACTGTTTCGCTCCTGGCACAGGGCTGCTATTGCAGCCCTGATAACCTTAGACTTCAATCGATTCAGAGATCACTAACGTATCATCCACTGCAATGCCCGAATAACGGGCTATGCCTTCCAGTTTTTATATCCCAACAGAAGTTGGCTCTCCCGGAGACTCTTGCTTTTGTCAACATCACAGCATAATGACCTCTTAACGGTCTTATATTAGTATTGCCGGCAGTATTCACACCACTGGTATCTAATTATATTATTTCAGACAATGCGCTTCCCATTCTTTTATAGCAAACGTGTCCATCATACCTGAGATATAGTCAACAACCGCCCGTTTTTTCTTGGCCTCAAATGCGTCAGTGTCATATTTCGGCAAGGAAAACTTAAGTTCAGGAGAGAGGAAATTATAATTTTCATCCTTGTTATAGAAAACGTATAAATCATTGATTATTACATTTCCTCTGAACTCATAGGAGAGTATATTTCGTTTTCGCATGATGACTTTAAAAAGAAGCTTTTTTAGGCCTTCAGATAAAGCATTCAGGTTTCCGAATCCAAGCTCATCAAAGCCATTTTTGTTCTTTATTACAGAAATGTCAGTGACGAGGCGATTGACAATATTGGAAGTCAATTCCTTACGGAAAATCATTGCAAACTCTTCTGAGGTCTTGAGTGAAATTGCCTGAAAGGCTGTTGCCTTTGACTTACTGACAATTTCCCTGAACTGGTCTAACGCGCCTTGGAATTCTTCAGAAATCAGAAATTCATACTCAATGTCTTCGATCGTGACAATGTTTCTGCTTAGGGCATCTTCTAGATCATGTGCTGCATAGGCAATTTCATCCGCAAGATCCATTATCTGCGCATCAATCGTTTTCTCTCCAGGTTTCAGATCAAGCTGGCTTTCAGAAAGTAGGTTTTTGTAAAAATCAAAGTCGTCATCATAAATGAATTTTTTAGCAGTGGAACGGGTATTGGGATACTTAACAACCGAAAGCAAGCTGCGGTTAGTCAGATTCAAGCCACTACAGTCTGCATATTTTTTTTCAAGCTTCCTCAGGATGCGTAACGCCTGCGCGTTACCTTCGTAACCGCCAATATCCATAGACAGCTCGTTAAGCAGTTTTTCACCTGAATGACCGAATGGGGGATTGCCGATATCATGCGCGAGAGCCGCCAGCTCAACCACCACAGGATGAACCAGTTCGAGGTCTGATGCGATACTTCTGGCGATCTGCGCTACCTCAAGACTGTGCGTTAATCTGTTTCTGTTGAATTTTTCAGGATCGACTTCAAAAAGCTGCATCTTTCCCTGTAATCTGCGAAATGATGATGAATACAGAATTCGTGCGTAATCCCGCTGATAGTCATCTCGATTTCTTACTTCAAAATTGGCACCAAAGTGTTCTCTAGTATTTGCCAAGGCGTTGATCAACTTTTGCTCTTGCTCTTGAGCAAATGCTTTTAATTCATTGTCGTACATATTTCATCCTTGCTGAGGAAGTCATTAAGCTAGAATACAGGATGAACAAGCTTGATGGCTATGTTCTATAAAGTGATTATTTATTAATGAGTACGCCCTATTACCGCAGTTTCAAAATGCACAACTTAGCCTACTTCCTATTAACTGACATAGACTACTCTGTGTTACTTCCGCTTTTGGCACAAACAGTAATTGTTACCTAACTTCGACCATAAAACACACCTTACCAAACTCTCCTTCAACAAAATATAGCCACATAAAATAATTAAATTCACAATTAATAAACCAACGACATTATTACCTCTATTTTCATTCCAATATTTTCCCTCCCCCACCCATCCCAC